>CAINLH010000367.1 GCA_903850275.1 uncultured Acidimicrobium sp. | reverse complement strand
GGTGATTGGAAACGCCCCAATTCCATGAACCCCCAACCCAGTTGGCCCATGTCGTCGAATCTTCAAACGAGATAACCGAGGTGTGCAAGGCCAGCAAGCCCGCGCCATTGTTCTTCTGTTTCTGCACCGCGCTGTTCCACTGCTCGGAGGTGCTTCTTGCCCAGAGGCCGCGCTGTTCGGCCGAGTAACGACTGTCGTTCATCTGAAACCAGCAGGCATAACCAACGATGATGTCGTATTTGTTTTGCAACATCATCTGTTCCGATTGGTCCACGTCCCACGCAATGTCGCAGGAAATGTTCGTGCCCGACAGAATCTCTACTAACGAGGGAACAGATGCTTGAAAATCGTGCGCCCAGCCACCAGTGATGATTAGGCCAGATCTGTTCTGCATGGTGCCACCTATACTGAGCAAACGTTAGGAGACTGATTGTATGGACCTTCACCACGAATTTATTGTCAATGTTCCTATTGACAAAGCATGGGCAATTCTTACCGACATCGAACTAATTGCACCTTGCCTTCCCGGAGCCCAACTCACTGCAGCACAAGGTGATACCTATTTCGGAAATGTCAAAGTAAAAGTCGGCCCGATTCTCGCCAAGTTCGAAGGACAAGCGTCATTCATCGAACGCGACGACGTTCAGCATCGCGCAGTATTGAAAGGCGAAGGTCGCGATGGGTCGGGAAAGGGCAATGCCTCAGCCCTGATCACAGCCACGCTCACTGCAGTGAGTGAAAGCTCGTCCCAATGCTCAGTCGACCCCGACCTCACCATCTCGGGCAAAATCGGCCAGTTCGGCAGAGGTGCTCTTGCCGACGTCAGCGACAAAATCCTCGCCCAGTTCGTAGACAACCTAAACACCAAAATCCTCGGCTCATAAAGCCTGGTTCTCGGCTTTTCATTGGCGAAAAGCCCTAGATAGGCTTCCCTAATCGGTTTATCCGATTCTCAACCTAGGGGGATACATGAAAAAATCACATCCATTGATGGTGCGTCGTATGTTCGCATTATCAGTTGCTGGTTTGCTCGCGTTGACCGCATGTGGAGGTAGCGATGCAGACAATGCAGCTTCCGACACCACCGCGGCAGCGTCAGACTCGTCAGCAGCCGATATCGCAGCAGCTCGCGTTACCAAATACCTGCAGACAATCACCGAGATCGATCTTGGCGAAGCACCTGCATCAGTACCAGAAGCAAAGACTGTTTATTACATTGCTTGCAGTGTCGCGGTTTGCGCAGAAATTCAAGTTGGTGTCGAGGCTGCGGTCAAGGCACTTGGTTGGACATTCAAGTCAACATCGCACCAGGACACTCCGGAAACAGTTGCTGCCGCATTTGATGCTGCAATCGCTGCCAAGCCAGACGTCGTGATGTCGAGCGGTAACCCACGTGAGTGGTTCGCCGATCAGCTTGCAACCTTGCAAGGAATGAACATCCCAGTTATCTCATGGTCGTTGCCAGAAGGTTACGAACCAGGTAATGGAATTGCTGCCAACGTTTTGTCGGCAGACGACTACTACTTCTACGGCGTACTGATGGCCGACTATGCAGTTGCAAACAGCCCGAACAAGAACATTCGGTTTGTTGGCTTGCCAGTCTTCCCAGTGCTCTCACTTGTACAACAGGGCTTCAATGACGAAATCGCAGCAATCTGTCCAGACTGCAAAGTCGAGACTCAAGAAGTTGCGATCTCTGATATTGGTGTCAACTTGCCAGGTCAGATCGTCTCTGCATTGCAGGCCGATCCAGCATTGGACTTCATTGTCTACGCATTCGGCGGCATGATGTACGGAGTTCCAGATGCACTTGATGCAGCTGGCCTCATTGACCAAGCCAAGGCTGTTTCACAGGCTGGCGGACCAATGAACTTCGACTTCATTGCTAAGGGTCGTCACCAAATCGGTGAAGTTGCTCTCGCTTCCGAATTGCTCGGCTGGCGTGTAACTGACATGGCAGTGAGCCTCCTCTCCGGTGGCACCATCTCGAAGGCACCAGCTTCCGAGAACATCGCCGGACATGCAGACATTGGTCTCAACGGTTTGCCACTGCAGATTCTGCAGGCGGACACCATTGCCGACCCAACCGCATTGTGGCCAGGAGTTGTCGGTTTCCAAGACAAGTTCCTCGCTCGTTGGGGCAAGTAAATAATTAATTAGTCAAAATGGGGTGGCTGTCAATCCAACTTGGGCTGACAGCCACCCCTTTGACATTTCCACGACGCATGATCAAATGATTGAGCCCACACCAATCCTCAACATTCGTTCTATTTCCAAGACCTACCCAGGCCAGGTGGCGCTGAGTGAAGCACACCTCCAAATTCTCCCCGGCGAAATTCACGCACTGATCGGCCAAAACGGATCGGGCAAATCAACTCTCATCAAACTGATCGCCGGTTATCTCAAGGCAGATCATGGCGCCAACGTCGAGTTCAGCAATGAACGTGTCGACTTATGGCGACTCTCGCCACAACTGCGAACACAAATTCGAATTGTGCATCAAGACCTTGGTCTTGTTCCCACACTTTCTGCAATCGAAAACCTTGGCCTTGGACGCGGATATGAAACCGGTTTCGGCGGCCGAATCAAGTGGCGCGCAGAAGCGCGACGTTGCCAAGAACTTCTCCTCCGCTTCGGGCTTGCGCCAGACGTGCGCAGCCCGCTTGCATCACTCACCTCTGGTGAACGTGCCGCAGTGGCCATTGTGCGTGCGTTGCAAGATTGGAACTTCGACAAGCCAGGCCTGCTCATCTTGGATGAGCCAACCGCAGCCCTCAACCGAGGCGAAGTCGATGCACTCTTTCGCGAAGTACGGCG
>CAINLH010000366.1 GCA_903850275.1 uncultured Acidimicrobium sp. | reverse complement strand
TGCTCGCCGTTTTCCATCCAGTGCTGACCCATTGCGCAACCTGCGTAAGGGGCGAGGTATTTAAACGGTGCTGGATCGGACGCAGGAGCAGCCACGACAACGGTGTACTCAAGTGCGCCGTATTGACGGAGCACTTCTACCGTTTGAGCAATGGTGGAACCCTTCTGACCAATAGCGACGTAGATGCACTTCACACCCAGGCCGCGCTGGTTGATGATGGTGTCGATCGCGACTGTGGTCTTACCGGTCTTGCGGTCTCCAATGATCAATTCGCGCTGTCCACGACCGATTGGGGTCATGGCGTCGATTGCTTTGATACCGGTTTGCAGCGGCTCGTGCACTGGCTTGCGGCCCATGATGCCTGGCGCCTGTACTTCTACACGTCGTGAGATGGAACCAACGATGTCGCCCTTGCCGTCGATTGGGGTTCCCAACGAGTTGACAACGCGACCCAACATTGCATCGCCTACTGGCACCGACAAAATGCGTCCGGTTGCTTTTACTGGCTGGCCTTCTTCAATGCTGAATGCCTCGCCAAGTACTACGGCGCCGATCGAATCTTCGTCCAAGTTGAGCGCGAGACCTACAACGCCACCTTCGAACTCGAGCAATTCGTTTACTGCGCAGTCGGGCAAACCGCTGACGCGAGCAATACCGTCACCTACTTCGGTGACGCGACCAACGGTGCGAGCCTCGGTCGATGGCTTGTAGCCATCAAGACCCTTGGTAATCGCCGCCGCAATGTCGCTTGCGGAAAGTGTTAATTCAGCCATAAATGTGTCCTTTCAGAACAAAAAATCAGATCCGTGTCTTCAATTGGTCGAGGCGGGTGCGAACGGTGTCATCAATGACTTCGTCGCCAACAACAGCGACGAGACCACCAAGAACACTTGGGTCAACAACAACTTTCAAGTTGACGGGCTTGCCCGTCACTTTTGCTAACGCTGCAGCAAGGCGTGTTTGCTGATCGGCGCTGAGCGCAATTGCGCTGCGGATCTCGGCAACTTCTTGCTGCTTTTCGCTTGATGCGCGCTTAACCAACGAATCGATGATCGCTGGCAACTCACGAACTTGGCCGCTGTTCACGACAAGCGAAACCAACTGCGTTGTGGTGTCGGATGCTTTGCCACCCAACAACTGCTCGGCAACAAGTTGACGACGCTCGGTTGGAATGGTGTTGTCGGTGAGTGTTGCACGCAACTGCTCGTTTGATTCAAACGCACGAGCTACGCGGAAGAGTTCGTCTTCAACGCGGTCGAGTGTTCCCTCGGCCTGCGCAATTTCGAACAATGCGCGTGCGTATGCCTCTACTTTGACACTGCTCATCGTGCAGCTCCCACGCTGGTGATGAACGCCTCGATGAGGTCGTTCTTGGTTTGGTCGGTCAGTGTGGCTTCAACAACAACTGGTGTTGCCAATGCAGCCAGCATCGAAATCTCGGCACGAAGTTCGTCCGAGCTACGACCACGGGCAGCGCTCAAATCGGTTTCGGCCTTGGCTTCAAGTTCGGCAACTTCGGCAATGATGCGGGTGCGACCTTCGGTCAACACTGCTGCTGCCTGCGCGTCGGCTTCAGCCAACATGCGTGAACGCTCACCTGCGATATCGCCAAGTGCTGCACGAATATTCTTCGCATCCGAATCGGCATTGACCTTTGCGGCTGCTGCGTCATCGAGTTCCTTCTGGATTTTCTCGGTGCGAGCGCTAAAGCTCTTCTTGATTGCAGGGCCGGCAAACTTGATCAACGCGCCAACCACGATGACTGATGCAAGGCCGCCGTAAATAATTTCGGCGGTCTCAGGCAGCAACCAGTGGTGAGTGACGGTTGGATCTTCGCTAGCCAACAATGCATTGACGTACTGGATCATGAACGCGCTCCTGTTTGCATAACTTGTTGCACGGCTTTCTGAACTACACCAGCGTCAGGAGACTTGCCCACTGCAAGCTGCGTAGTGCGTTCAGTAACCGATGCGACGGCCGCGGCCACTTGGTCGCGTACCGCCAATCGTGCAGCGCTGATTTCGGCGTCTGCGGCGGCTCGCTTGGATGCGATCCGTGCATTTGCTTCAGCAATCTTGGCGCTGCGTTCTTGATCCAACGTTTGGCGTGCCTTGTCGACGCGTGCTGCTGCCTCGGCGCGAACCTCGGCAAGTGCTGCTTCGTACTTTGACACGTCTGTCTTGGCAGCCGTACGCGTTGCGTCGGCTTGTTCGAAGTCCTCACGAATTCCGTTGTAACGAGCGTCCATTCCCTTTTTCAATTTTGGGAAGAGGAACACGCGCATGATGACCAGGAACACCAAGAACGAACCAGCACCCCAGATGAGCTCTTTGCCCTCTGGAGAGATTGGGTTCGGCCCTGTTGTTTCAGCCGCGGTCGTTGCCTCGCCCGAGGTGGTTCCCTCTTCGGAGGAAACACGAACCTCGACCAGGTCGCCCTGCAATGTCGTTACATGAACTCGCATTGGATCAGGCGAACTTCAGCAAGATGAAGGCAACGAAGCCGATAAGTGCAAGGGCTTCGGTAAATGCAACACCGAGGAACATGGTGGTACGAACCATGCCTGCGGACTCTGGCTGGCGTGCCATTGCTTCGATGGCCTTACCGAAAATCATTCCGATTCCGATGCCTGGTCCAATCGCGGCGAGGCCGTAAGCAAGACCGGCCATCTGTGCAGCCGAGTTCGCCTTAAGTTCTGCAGGCGTGAGCTCTGCAGCCACGCGTGCACTGACGTGTGCGATTCGTGTTAACGCTTCCATGTTTCTATCTCCTGTTTTGTTTTGTTATTTGTGGGTAACTATTTGGTATTCGAACTTTGCTTAGTGCTCTGGGTGCGTTGCCCCACCGATATACACCGCGGTAAGCACCGTGAAGATGTACGCCTGGAGGAACGCAACCAAGATCTCGAAGGCCGTCAAGAAAATGAGCAGGCCGAATGGCAAGACGCCAATTGGAATGAGGAACACGCGCATGGTCTCGGCTTGGATCAGCGACTGCGAGAGCAGTGCGAAGATCACGAGTAACAAGTGACCAGCGAGCATGTTGGCGAAAAGACGAACGGCGAGCGAGAACGGACGAACCACAAGTGTGGAGATCAGTTCGATCGGTGTAACCAAGATGTACAGCGCCTTGGGCACTCCCGGTGGAAACAACACGTTCTTGAAATAGCCAAACAAACCTTGGTGCTTGATGCCGGTTGCGTTGAACACCACCCACACCAAAAGCGCCATGAACGCAGGAATACCCATGCGTGCAGTTGCTGGCATCTGAATGAACGGAATGATTCCAGGCAAGTTGCACAAATAAATGAACACGAACATGGTGAGCAGGAATGGCGTCCAACCCATGCCGCTCTTGCCCATTGTTTCCATGATGATGTTTTTCTCGATGAACTCGACGATGATCTCGGCCAAGTTGCGCGCACCCTTAGGTGCTTTGCGCGCATCTTTCATCGATGCAACTAGAAACAACACCGTTCCGATAAGTGCAGACAAAATTGCGATGATGACGACTTTGTTGATGCCAGGAACAACATCTTTCCAACGAAGGATGGTGTTGATTGGTGGAAAGCTAAAACCGCGACCTTCTCCAGCTGCTGGAACAAGCTTTTCGACTACTTGTATTGCGAGTTGCGTTGAGAACACTGTTGTCATCCTGTTGTATCGACTAGTTGTTTATTGACTGTGGTGAAACTTGGTCTTGCTGTGAAGTCTGTTTCGGCTTGAGGCCGGGGAACGCGAGCGACAAAGAAACATAGCGCAATTCCCAGAAGAGCAACCCAACGTGGGCTATGACAATGGTCAAGCACAAGGGCACGAGCTCGACCCATGCCTCGTTACGCACGAGATATACGGCGGCTGCGATAACCGCCAACCGCACGATGTAGCCAAACAAGGTGGCCCCCATCATCAGGGCGTACGAGATTTTGGCGGTGTACGACACCATCCATGCCGCGACGGCAAAGTTGCCCAGCACAATCGCCAGCCCGTAGGCAGCCGACCACGCGCCATTTGCTCCCCAAATAAACGCCGGCGCACCAATAAGCACTGGGGCCACGAACACGCCGCGCTTGATCAAGTCGCGAACAATCGCGGCTTCAGGCGCCGGGCCGCTGTCGCTCATTGCGAGAACCGAAACGAATTGCGGGTCGTCGTTCTTCATGCGTCTTTCGTTTCCCGCTGATGACTTGTGGTGCCTTGCAAGCGCTGCTTGGCCAGAGCCTCAATGTGCGTTCCGTAGGTGTAGTACAGCCGCGCAAAATTGCCGACAACCGAGAAAATCACCAAACCAATAGTGAAGAGCGGCATCGTTCCTATTGCAGAATCGATGATCAAACCGATCACCGTAAACACCAACACGCTGATTGCCATCTCTGGGCCGCGACCTAGAGAATCGCTCGAACCAGTCAGCGCCACCTTCTTTTTCGGGACGAGTTTTTTGGTGAGGGACTTCATGCTTTTGGGTGCATCCAGACGCTTGTGAAACTAAGTACAAACTAGACGCGAAGCCCCAAACCGACCAAACCGCTCGTGCGTTTGTGCAGCCTCAGTCGTTGATTTCGGTGGTTTCGTTGGCCCGACGCCACCGTGGATGCAGCACGGTGAAGAGAGCCAGAATCACTGCCGCCGCAATCAATGGCAGGAAGTTGGGAGACGAACTGCTGAGCGCGGGATACAAGGCCACCGCCGACAACAACGCAGTCCAAGACCACAAGATTACGACCGCACGTCGTGGGCCGTGCCCAAGAGCGATCAAGCGGTGATGCAAATGGCCACGATCGGCAGTGGCAAAACCCTGACGATTAATCGTGCGTCGGAAAATTGCGAACACCACGTCGAATAGTGGCACGCCCAAGATGAGCAGCGGAATAAACAATGGTGCAATGAAGAAATAAGTTTGGCCGCTGAAGTTTTGTGATTGCGGGTCTGCTCGCCCACCCACCACGCTTGTAGCAATTGCCATCAACAGGCCAAGCATCAGTGCGCCACAGTCGCCCATGAAGATTTTTGCCGGATTGAAATTGAACGGCAAGAACCCGATGCAGATTCCCAAAGTGATGATGGAAATCAGTGGGCCGATGTTTGGCTCGGCGAGAAGGCCTAAGTCTCCGAGGTGTTTGCTGTAAACAAAAAATGAACCAGCTGCAATTGCCACGATGCCTGTTGCCAAACCATCTAGGCCGTCGATCAAGTTGATCGCCTGTGTCATACCAAGTAACCACACAACGGTGAACAGTGGAATCCAGTCGTTCGACAACACAAATACGTCGAGGAACGGAAGCCGGAAGTAAAACATGGTGACGCCAAACCAAACCAACACGATGCCGACGGCAACAACGCCAGTCACTTTCATGGGTGGAGACAACTCGCGAATGTCGTCTACGAAACCAAGCACCGTGATTACTACTGCTGCGATCAAAACGCCAATCAGTTCGGAGTTGCCAGAGATGACCGACGAGAAGCGATCCATTCGCGAAGCAAGCAACAACGCAGCGATGAGTCCAACAAGAAATGCAAGGCCACCAACATTTGGCGTTGGAACGGGATGTAGTCGCCGTTCATCGGGCTCGGCCAGCCAACCCTTTTTATGCGCCAAAATCTCGACGCCCTTAGTGGCGCCAGCGGTCGCCACAGCGGCACTTGCGCCGACAATCAGATAGCCAGTGAGATCAATCACGCACGCTTTGGATACACAGGGAACTTGGCGCACAACGCAGCAACTTTGCCGCGTACTTCGGCAACCGCGGCGGAGTCATTGCGATTGCGCAGTGTTGTTGCAATGTATTCAGCAATCAACGGCATTTCGGCTTCGCGCATGCCTTGGGTAGTTACCGATGGAACGCCAATGCGCACGCCACTTGTAACGAAAGGGCTTCGTGGGTCGTTTGGAATGTTGTTTTTATTCAACGTGATTCCCGCTTCGTCCAACACCAACTGTGCTTCTTTGCCAGTCAATTCGGCGTCGAACGGCCTCAAGTCGACCACCATCATGTGCGTGTCGGTGCCGCCGGAGACCAAACGGAAACCCTGCTTGGACAAGGCCTCGGCCAACGCCGACGCATTCTTAATTATTTGTTGTGCATACAGTGCAAACTCTGGCTGCAGTGCTTCATGAAAAGCCACGGCCTTCGCTGCCACTGCGTGCTCGAGTGGCCCGCCTTGGCTTCCTGGAAACACGGCCTTGTCAATGGCTGCTGCATGTGCTGCCGTCGTAAGGATGCATCCACCGCGTGGGCCGCGCAATGTTTTGTGCGTTGTGAATGTAACGACGTCTGCGTATGGAACAGGGTTCGGGTGCACGCCACCAGCAACCAAACCTGCAATGTGTGCAATATCAAACATCATGAGCGCGCCAACTTCGTCGGCAATCGCTCTAAATGGCTGTGGCTCTAGCCGACGCGGGTACGACGTTGTTCCGGCAACAATCAACTTCGGTTTGTGCTTGATTGCCAATTCTCGAACTTGATCGAAATCAATTCGCTCATCGGTGTCGTTCACGCGAAACGATTGAAAGTTGTACAAGATTCCACTTGCGTTCACCGGCGAACCATGGGTGAGGTGACCACCGTGATCGAGGCTTAGACCCAACACCGTGTCGCCAGGCTTAATGAGCCCAAGGTAAACCGCCATGTTTGCGCTTGCACCGGAGTGAGGTTGAACGTTGGCGTGATCGGCGCCAAACAGTTTCTTCACGCGCTCAATCGCCAAGGCTTCGATTTCGTCGACTACAGCGTTGCCGCCGTAATAACGCTTTTGCGGATAGCCCTCGGCATATTTATTGGTAAGTACCGAACCAGTTGCTTCCATGACGTCTGGCGAAGTGAAGTTTTCGCTCGCAATCAATTGCAGGCCGGTTACTTGCCGTTCGCGTTCCTTGTCGATCAGACCAAAGACTTCGTTGTCACGTGATTTTTCTGATGGCCAAGGCATTATCGAGCTCCTTCTTGTTGTTCAATTTCGGCAAGTTGTGCAACTCGCCGCTCGTGACGACCGCCCTCATATTCGGTAGTCATAAATACTTCGAGAATTTTCTCCGCTTGATCAAAGGTGACAACGCGGCCACCCATTGATAAGACATTGGCATTGTTGTGAGAGCGTGCCATTTCGGCAAGGTACAAGTCGTTGCACAAAGCAGCGCGCACGCCGTTCACTTTGTTCGCAGCAATCTGCTCGCCTTGACCGCTTCCGCCCATCACGATGCCAAATTGGGCCTTGCCGTCGCGCACTGCCCTCGCCACTGCGGCGCAAATAGGTGGATAGTCAACGCTTTCGGTGGAGTGAGTACCGAAGTCGGTAACCACATGACCCGCCCGTTCGAGCACGCCGATGAGATGTTGCTTCAGTTCGAAGCCTGCATGATCGGAACCGATCGCAATGGTTTGTTTCTGTGAAGTTGACACCGCGAACGAGCATAGGTCACGACCATTCATGCCGATAGTTTGTCGCGAAATAGCCAAAACTAGAGTGGGCAATGTGACGATCGACCCTCGCACTCCTGTCTTGGTGGGCCAAGCGCAGGTGGCTCAACACGAGGAAACGATTGCCAACGCCAGGGGCCCAATCGAACTGATGGCGCAGGCAGTTTCAGAAGCCGCGGTCGATGCAGGAATAGCGAAACTTGGCAATGCAAGTGTCATTCGCGTCATTCGCTCGCTTTCCACGCGCGAGCAAAATCCTGCGCGAAGCATCGCACGAGCGCTTGGCATTTCGGCGAACCGATATGCATACACCCCACATGGCGGCAACTTGCCACAAACACTTGTCAATACATCTGCTCTCGAAATTCAACGCGGCGATGCAGACCTGATCATTCTCACGGGCGGCGAAGCAACACGGTCGCGTCGGCGGGCGCGAAATGCCGAACAGAACCTGGCGTGGATGTCGGCATCTGCGCAATCCGAAGGTGACGACGCACCGGAAATCGACGGCGAAGAATTAGTGATGAACCATGAAATTGAGTTGGGCCTCAAGATCATGCTTCCCATAGAGATTTATCCCATGTTCGAAACCGCAATTCGGTTTTCAAAACAGCGCACGATTTCCGAACATCAGCAGGAAATCAGCGAACTGTGGTCTCGATTTAGCTCGGTTGCGAAATCCAACCCACACGCCTGGCTGCGAAACGAATACAGCGCAGAAGAAATACGGACACCCTCTGCAAGCAACCGAATGATTGGTTTTCCCTACACAAAATTGATGAACTCGAACAACGACGTGGACATGGCAGCTGCCCTCATCATGTGTTCGGCAGAAAAGGCCCAAGCGCTTGGCGTTCCCCGAGACAAGTGGGTGTTTCCGCATGCAGGTACCGACTGCCACGAGCACAACTTCGTTTCACATCGTCACTCGTTTACCGATACACCGGCTATTCGGCTTGGCGGGCAACGTGTACTGCAACTGGCCGACACCACACTCGACGACATCTCGTTTGTCGATCTGTATTCATGTTTCCCATCTGCTGTGCAACTTGGCGCAAACTCTTTGGGTCTTTCGCTGCAGCGTCAACTTACGATCACTGGCGGCTTGCCGTTTGCAGGCGGCCCATTCAACAACTACGTCATGCACGCAATTGCGACAACAATGGAAAAGGTTCGTAGCCAACCTCAAGAGAAGGGTTTTGTTTGGGCCAACGGCGGATACGCCACCAAGCATTCGTTCGGCGTGTACGGCGCAACTCCCCCGCCTAATGGCTTCAAACACGATTCGCCGCAAGATCAAGTGGATGCGCTTCCAAAACGCGAAGTCACGCCCACTGCAGATGCAGCGGGGCCGGCAACGATCGAGGCATACAGCGTGATGCACGATCGTTCGGGCAAACCCGAAACCATTCGTGCTGCCGTGCTGCTTGAAAACGGAAGTCGTGCATGGTGTGTTTCGAATGACACGAACCTTGGTGCCGAGATGTGCACAACCGAATGGGTTGGCAAACCCGTTGCCATAGATGCCGCAGGCCAACTTCGCGCATGACCGACACATTTCCGCGCCAGTACGCACGCACTCAGCGCCTCACGTTGGGCGAACCGCGAACCATCACCGTTAGCCCCGACGGCAAGCGTGTGTTGTTTCTTCGATCGACAAATGGCACCGACACTGTTCAGTCATTGTGGTTACTGCATGTCGAGCGAAACACAGAAGTGTGCATCGCAGACGTGCGCGAACTGCTTGCAGCCAGCGAGGGGCATACCGAATCTGCCGAAGAACAAGCGCGCCGCGAAAGAGCACGCGAAGGTGCTGGCGGAATCGTGCAATATTCGTGCGATGCCGAAGTGCAACATGTTGCATTTGCAGTAGCAGGACACCTGTTCGTGTGCGACATGCAGCACGCAAATGAAATCGTTATCAAAAGCCCGGCAAGTGGAACGATCTATGACGCGCGCATCAGCCCCGATGGTCAGCATGTTGCATATGTGCGTGATCGATCTCTGTACATGTGCGACTTGCAAGGCGTCGAACGCTGCGTAGCGTCGGAAGAATCGCCCGATGTCACTTGGGGAATTGCCGAGTTTGTGGCTGCAGAAGAAATGAACCGTCAGCGAGGCTTTTGGTGGGCGCCAGACAGCAGTGCTCTTGCCGTGGAGCGCGCAGATCATTCGCCTATTCAAAGCATTTCCATTGCCGACCCAGCGAAACCAACTTCGAATCCAAGCTCGCGGCGTTACCCATTTGCCGGCACCGACAATGCCCTCGTTTCGCTCCATCTCGTTGCCATCAACGGAAACCGCATCGCGGTTACGTGGGATTCTCTCGCGTTCGAATATCTCACTTCCGTCCAGTGGAAT
>CAINLH010000365.1 GCA_903850275.1 uncultured Acidimicrobium sp. | reverse complement strand
CAATTTCTACAGCCCGTAGTGGCGCTGTAAGTAGCGCCTGCTGTTGGGCCGTGCATTGCTGCGAGCCGACGAAGGTTTGCAGTGCCGCGAAAAGCGGCAAGTCGCGGTCGGCGAAAATGTCGCTCGAGACACGATTGGCAACAACAGCAGCCACCGCCACGCTTGACTTAGCGCTCAAAGTGTCGAGCAGTTCGATGGTTTCAACCACGGGCATCTCTTCTGGCGTAGTCACGACAACTACGCCTGTGCGCGACGAATCGTGCAGAATTTCCTGCATCCATTTGGTTTGGTCACGGATGAGGCCAACTTGCACAATGTTGGTGAGCGTCCGAGGCGCTTCAATTTGCGCGACGATGTGCCCTGATGCTTCGGCATCCACGATGACGATGTCGTAGTTTTTTTCGCGCACTTCCCAACACAACTTGCCCACTGCCAAAATTTCTTTAACTCCCGGAGCGGCGCTGGCTACAAAATCGAACATCTTTGCAAGAGGGCCGATACTGGTGATCAGAGGGATGCGAACGAACAGGCGAATGTATTCGCGCAACGAATCTTGGGTATTCATTGCCATTGCAAACAAGCGCGGCGAAACCTCTGTCGGCTCGAAACCCAGCTGGCTTACGCCAAGCGCATTGGCGATGGCGCCTTTCGAGTCCATCTCACACAGCAGTGTCCGCTTGCCGCTTGCGGCGGCAGACGTGGCCAAAGCGACGGCAATACTGGTTTTTCCAACGCCACCTTTGCCAGTGACAAAGAGCAGTTGACGCGAAAGCAATTGGGCTGGCTTTAGCTACCGAAACCGAGTTTGCGCGAGCCATCGGCTGCGCCAAATTCGACGTAGGCAATTTTCGCGGAAGGAATGACAATTTCGCGGCCCTTGTTGTCGACGACAGAAAGCGTTTCTGTTTTGCCGGCGAGTGCTGCCTCAACAGCGGACTTCAGTTTTGCCTGCGCCTTTTCGTCGTCAATTTCAACCATTAATTCGCGCATTGCTTGGGTAACACCGATTCGAATTTCCATTGGTTGTCCTGTTCGTGTGAAGAAGCCTGTTGGTAAAGACTAATTGACTTTCAGTGCAGCACTGAAAATTTTTTTTGGCTTCATTTCTTCGGCAATCTTTTTGGCGAGGGAATGAAAGATCTTGCCAATTTCGCTGTCGGGTGCCACTGCCGCGATTGGTCGGCCATCGTCGCCACCTTCACGCAAAGCACTCATCAGCGGAATCTGGGCAAGTAGTGGAAGATTCAACTCGTCTGCCAAGTTTTGGCCTCCGCCGCTGCCAAACAACTCGTAGCGAACTCCGTCGTCGCCCGTGAACCACGACATGTTTTCGATAATGCCGCGAACAGGAAGGTTTACCTTGGTGGCCATTGCTGCCGAAAGTTGCGCAACTTTTTGTGCTGCTAACTGCGGAGTGGTTACCACAAGCACTTCTGCCCGCGGTAGGTACTGGCTAAGGCTTAATGCAATGTCGCCAGTTCCCGGCGGCATATCAATGAGGAGGAAATCTGGTTCATCCCAATACACGTCGGTAAGAAATTGCTCGAGCGCCTTGTGCAACATTGGCCCACGCCACACCACTGCTTGTCCTTCTGGAACGAAGTAGCCAATGCTGATGCAACGCACACCCCAAGCCTCGGGCGGCAACAACATGTTGTCGATAACGACAGGGTCGCGATCGGTTCCCAACATGCGTGGGATGGAATATCCGTAGATGTCTGCGTCGACAATGCCCACCTTGTAGCCCTGCGCAGCAAGTGCCACTGCAAGGTTTGTTGTAACGCTGCTCTTGCCAACGCCGCCCTTTCCAGATGCAATCAAAATGGGGCGAGTTTTTGAACCGGGTTGAGCAAACGAAATGGTGCGGCCGCTTGCATGGCCCTGCGCAGGCTGCGAGCCGGCAGTAGATGCTGGGTCGCCATTGAGCATCTGACGAACTGCGGCACGTTCGTCATCGTTCATCACACCAAAATTGAGAACAACATCGGTAACACCGTCGAGTGCACGCAATGCGCTGTTGACGCGATTCTGAATTTCGGCGCGCAACGGGCAGCCGGCAATGGTAAGCACGACAGTGAGCCCAACAACGCCCTTCTTGTCGATGACGACATCGCGAACCATGCCCAAGTCCACGATGGAACGGTGCAGCTCTGGGTCTTGTACGGGACGGAGTGCGTCGATGAGTTGATCTGTTGATGGGCTTGACATGGGGGCTCCAATAATTTCCACTATGGCCATAGGTACAATACCTGTATGCCGGGTAAATCTGCCAACCTCACCTCCGGTTCATTCACCGCCACCGTGTCCGCCATCACATCGGCATTCGGCGATCCAACTCGTCGTGCCATGTATTTGTTTGCGCGCGAATCCGATCAGGGTGTCACCACCGCGCAAGTGGCAGAAAAGTTCGATGTGCATCCAAACGTTGCACGGCATCACCTCGACAAATTGGCTGCAGGCGGCTATCTCGAAGTTGCAGTAGAGCGCCACGAAGGTGGCGGCGCAGGAAGGCCCTCGAAGCACTACAGGGCTGTTGGCGATGCAAGCCTTCAGTTTCCAGTTCGCAGCGACGACTTGGTGCTTTCACTTCTGGGTAAAACACTTGCACTCTTACCTGCAGAGCAAGCGCAACAGATGGCCGAGGAAGTTGGCCAACAATACGGTCGCGCAATGGCCGTTGGTTTGCAAGGTGAAGATGTTGCCGCTGGCCACAAGTCGTTGCGCTCGGCGCTACAAACCGTTGCCGATGCACTCACTGCACACGGTTTTGCAGCCCACACCGATCAACGCAATAACCAACTTCGCATTGTCAACAATCACTGCCCTTTCGGCGACATCGCCATTGAGCACCCAGTGATTTGCGCGGTCGATCGCGGAATGGTTAAAGGCATGCTCACCGCAATTTATGGCGAGACAAGCCCAGAGACTTCTGCCTCGTTGCCGCAAGGCGACACCTTCTGCGCAACAACTGTGTAGCGCAAGTTTTCTTTAGTCGCCCCAGAACCGCTGTTCTAAAAACGGATCACCGTACATGTGATAACCGTTCTGTTCCCAAAATCCGGGAGCATCAGTCGCGCGTAGCTCTAGCCAGCGTAGCCACTTCGGTGATTTCCAAAAGTACAAGTGCGGAACAAGCAAGCGCACCGGCCCACCGTGAATGGGTTCGATATCAAGTCCGTCATATTGATAGACAACCAGCGACTCATCACGCATCACGTCGGCCAGAGGAAGGTTTGCCGTGTATCCGTACTCGGCATGCCCCATGACGTAACCAGCATCGGGCTGAACCCCAGCGCGCTCGAAAAGGTCGCGCACTTTGACACCTTTCCAAACTGTGTCGAATTTGGACCACTTGGTGACGCAGTGAAT
>CAINLH010000364.1 GCA_903850275.1 uncultured Acidimicrobium sp. | reverse complement strand
GCAACCGGTTGCTTATGCGCTTGCGCTCAATATTGCGGCCGCTGTATTTGTCTCACTCTTTACCGCAATCAACAGCAGAAAAATGATGATCCCCACGCTGCGACAGCATTGGAAGACGATGGGCGCTGCAGGAGTTTTCTCGACTGTCGCCTACACCCTGGTCATGATCGCCTATCGGCACGCACCTGTTGGTTATGTTGCCTCGCTGCGTGAATCGAGCGTCGTGATCGCTGCATTCGCAGGTTGGAAAATGCTTGACGAAGGAGACCACAAGAAGCGAATTGCCTCTGCGGCAATCGTGTTGATTGGTCTTGTTGTATTAGTTGTTGGTGGCTAACAACTAGAAATAAATGATTTTCTCGGCAGCCGCTTCTGCTGCATCAAGATCATCGGTGTAAGCGCCCGTCGAGAGATATTTCCATCCGCCATCACAGACGATGAACACGATGGTTCCCTCTTCAATTTCGGAAGCAACCTTGATTGCGCCAGCAAGCGAAGCACCTGACGAGATGCCGGCGAAGATACCGCACTCTTGCACTAGGCGACGAGTCATTTCGATGCTTTCGCGCGGACGAACCACGCGCTTGCGGTCGAGCAACTTGGCGCCGTCCCAGTTTCCAAAAATTGGCGGAATGTAGCCCTCGTCCAAATTGCGCAAACCTTCAACGCGCTCGCCAAGCGGCGGCTCGACTGCAATCAACTTGACTGCCGAGTTTTGTTCCTTGAGGTAACGACCAACACCCATGAGTGTTCCGCTGGTACCGAGGCCGGCAACAAAGTGCGTGATTTCCGGAACATCACGCCAAATTTCTGGGCCAGTGGTGTTGTAGTGCGCCATCGGGTTTGCATCGTTTTGGTATTGGTGCATGAAACACCACTCTGGATGCTCTTTTGCCAAGGCTTCTGCGCGCTTCACTGCGCCGTTCGACCCTTCTCCGCCAGGAGTCAAAATGATTTCGGCTCCAAACACTTGCAACATTTGGCGGCGCTCGATCGAAACGCTTTCCGGCATCAAAATGGTGATCGGGTTTCCCTTCACCGCAGCAATTGCAGCAAGCGCAATTCCTGTATTGCCCGAAGATGGCTCCATAATGCGTTGCCCTGGCTTCAACGATCCGTCGGCAATTGCCTGATCGATCATTGATTTGGCAATGCGATCTTTCACAGAACCAAATGGGTTTTGCCCCTCAAGTTTTGCGATCAATCGCACTCGAGGATTAGGAGACAAGTTGCTGACGTCAACAATGGGGGTATTGCCAATGAGGTCGAGGACGCTCTCATTGATCATCATTCGCGAACCAAAGATTGTTGACTGCATTGGTCATAATTCTAGCCCCGGGCTAGAGCCAATGGTCAGTTGTGCGAGTTAATCGGGGTTTCAGTGATTACCCCATTAATAATGCGGAAATTGCGGGGCTCGGGCACCCCACGCTTCAAAGTGACGATCATGTAGTGCCACGTTGGGTCTGGCGCCTGGGCAACATCGGTTGAGCTTGGGTACGCCTCGGTATGCGTGTGACTGTGCACGACACCCACCACTTCTAGCCCTCGGTCTTCAGCGTCGCGATCAATCACCATGTGCTGCTTCGGGTTGATGGTGTACACCCGGGCAGAACGCGCGACGTTTTCCGTTGCATGAAACTCGAGAACCGTGTTTGTTGCGCCTGCACCAACCAATAGCCCGCACGCCTCTTCTGGGTAGCACGCAATTGCATGCTTGCCTATTGCATCGAGCACCGACTGAGGCACGTTGAGCGATGGGGTTGCTGACTCGGACATCGTCATTTCAGGCTACCCGTACACTGAAAAGAACGATATGGCCGAGAAAAAAAGCGACGAGAACGAGAAGCTCATTGCGAGCAATCGTAAGGCACGGCACGACTACACCATTTTGGATGTGGTTGAGGCCGGCATTGTGCTGCTCGGTAGCGAGGTGAAGAGCGTTCGGTCGGGCCAGGTGCAATTGGCCGATGCTTATGCCCACGTCATTGGCAGCGAAATGTGGCTCGATGGCATGCACATTGCCCCCTACTCATTCGCGGTTGGAGTCGGCGCGCACGACCCAATGCGTCGCCGCAAACTTCTCCTCCACTCGGAACAGATTCGTCGAATGAAAGACCGTATGGCAAAGGAACGCCTCACCGCGGTGCCGCTTGAAGTTCGGTTTAGCAAGGGCAGAGTCAAGGTGGATATTGCGTTGGCCAAGGGCCGACAAAAAGCCGATCGCCGCCAGGCAATTGCCAAGAAGGAGTCCGAACTTGAGATGCGTCGCGAGGCTGGCCGCAATCGCAAACAATCTCAACAGATGTAGCCAACGAAACTTCACACACCCCGCCGTACACTGGAGGTGTTACGAAAGTGCAATGGGGCTGACAGGTTTCGACGTCAGTGTCGATGTGCGATCGTGCGACCCGAGTTGCTCAGACTCGTAAAACGGGGCAAAAAAACAACTGCCAACAAGCAGTTCGCTCTCGCCGCCTAATTCATTAGGGGGTAGAGAGCAACCGTGAGCCGCAAGGTCGCACGGGGCCAATTCACCGCAGCCCGGCAACAGAAGCGGGGAATGACGTTGGGAAAGACCAATGGCGTTGGGAAAGACCAGTGACCGAACGGAAAGACGTTCCGCGGGTTAGTGCTTCGGCATTAACCAATCGACCCGCCGGTGTTGCTGCGTAGCAACAATGTTGGGAATGGTCGTATCACGGGCGTTCAACGGCTGATGGACGGGGGTTCGATTCCCCCCAGCTCCACTAGTTGATTTTGGCAATACCAAAGTGCAGTCAATGAGCAATTACAAAATTGGATTTGCCAGCCGTTCGGCACGAGGCATCGATTGCAAGTACTCGGTGAGATCTGCAGGAAAACCCGGTGCTCGCAAATCCGTAGCACATGCATTTTCCAACAACTTGGCGACCATCGGCGAACCTGCCGAACCGCCAAATTCTTCTCGTGCACTCTGATTCAGTTGCTCGACAAGTGTTGCGATTTGTAGCGGCACATCAAATTCGCGCCCGAGTTGAGTAGCGAATCCCAAATCCTTACACGAAAGATCGAGCGAAAAACCGATGTCATAACTACCACTCAAGATTGTTGTGCTTTCCGTTTCATGAATGAAGCTATTTCCCGAGCTTGCCTTGATCACTTCCCAGGCAAGGCGCAAGTCGATACCCCCTTTCGCCGCCAACATGTACGCCTCCGCCGTTGCGGCAATATGAATGAACGCAAGCATGTTGGTAATCACTTTGATGATTGCGGCCTTGCCAAGTTCGCCGATGTAAAACACTCGTCCGCCCATCGCGGCAAAGGCTTCGGTGTGCTTGCGATAGTTGGCTCCGTCTCCACCGACCAGGATGGTGATGGTTGCAGATTCGGCATTGTGTGCACCACCCGTCACCGGCGCCTCAAGCGTAGTCACACCTTTTTCGGCGAGCAGTGCTGCTAGTCGTTTCAGCTCATGCAAATCGTTGGTGCTCATATCCACCCACGTGCTTCCGGCACGAAAACCATGAATAAGACCCGAAGCGCCCGTTACCACTTCGGTAATTGCTTTAACCGAAGGCAGACAGGTGAATACGGATTCGCTCAGTGATGCAACTTCGCTCGGAGAATTTGCGGCTTTTGCACCGAGTGCTACCAACCGATCAATTGCCGATTTGTCCAGATCAAAAACTGTTACTTCAAAACCAGCGCGCAACAGACTCGCGGCCAAATGATGACCAATATTCCCGACACCAACAAAGCCGATTTTCATTGTGCTCCCTTTTACATCTACACAGATTTTGTCTTACGAACCTAGTTTCGTTGCGTTGATTTGCGTCAATTCATCTACGCTGTAAACCCTGATGAGATTTGCTCCAATATCCGATCGTTTGGCTGGCCTAGGGGCTGCGAAGTGGGCCGTTCATAACGAGGGTTTGCGTCGAACAAGCATTGGTCAGCAAGTAATCATGTTGTCCATTGGAGAACCCGATTTGCCACCGCCGGCAAAAGTGATCGACCAAGCAATTTCGTCGATGCGCGCAGGACGAACCAAATATGCAGCGGGACAAGGCGAACCCGAAGCGCTCAAAGCGATTGCTCGACACCTCAGCAAACGATCGGGCAATGTAGTCACGCCCGAAGAAGTGCTGTACACGGCTGGCACGCAAAATGGCTTGTGCACCGCGCTGTACACCTTGGTCCAGAGCGGCGATGAAGTCCTTGTTCCAGACCCTTACTACGCAACCTATGAAGGCCTTGTAGCCGCATCGGGCGCAACGTTCGTTCCAGTTCCCACGTCGCCAGAAAACGGT
>CAINLH010000363.1 GCA_903850275.1 uncultured Acidimicrobium sp. | reverse complement strand
TCGCTTGCAAGAATACGTTGGGCAAGTTCGGCCTTGCCCATTTCAAGCGAGAAAAACAGCACTGGTTGCTGCACTACCTGAGCGACATGCACTGCAATGCCGAGTGCAAAGGCACTCTTACCCATTGCGGGGCGAGCACCAACAATGTTGAGCGTGCCGGGTTGCAGCCCAAGCAAAATTCGGTCGAGATCGGTGAACCCGGTTGGTGCTCCGCTCATCACTTCTTTGTTGTTGAAGCGCTCCTCCAACTTGTCCATCGCGTTTTTGATGAGTAAGTCGACACGCTCGGAGTTGTCTCCAACCTGACTTTCCGAAACGTCGAAAATTTTGCTTTCGGCGTCGTCAATTGCTTTGTCTACGTCATCGGGTTCGCTGTACGCAATCTCGGCAATGTCGGATGCTGCACTGATAAGCCGACGAAGCCTTGCGGTTTCGCGAACAATCTTGGCGTAACGGTCGGCGCTGGTAATTGCAGGTGTTGCATTTTGCAACAACATCAATGCGTCGAGACCACCAACGGTTTCGAGCAGGCCTGCACGGCGTAGTTCGTCGCCAACGGTGATTGGGTCGACGGGTTCGCCACCGGTGTTCAGCGAACGAATTGCGTCATAAATATGACGATGTGAAGGCTTATAAAACTCGTCGGGGTGAACGCCGCGCTCGAGGGCGACACCAACTGCATCGCGCGACAACAACATTGCGCCAAGCAGCGACGCTTCGGCGTCGATGTTGTGTGGTGGAACTCGTTGCGCGCTTCTAGACGCTGAGCGTGAATCGTTGCGATACTCGTCTGAATTTGACATGCAACTACCTTGCCCGTTGTGGCCTGTTGAACGCTATGACTTGGCAACCACCGACAATTTGATAACGCCTGTGACGCCACCAATCATTTCGACAGAAACCTGATGATCGCCGAGCGAACGAATGGCTGTGGCAATAGTGACGGCCTTGCGGTCGACATTCATGCCGGTCTGGTTTAGTACTGCTGCAACAATGTCGTTTGCAGAAACCGAACCGAACAGACGACCTTCGTTGCCTGCTTTGGCCTTGATCACAATGGTGTGCTTGGCCAGCTCGTTGCTAATCGCAACTGCCGACTCGCGGTCGGCGGCTTCACGCAAGTCGCGTGCGCGACGCATCAATGTGGCCTGAGTAACTGCACCGTCAGTTGCAATGATTGCCAAGTCATTTGGCAACAAGAAGTTGCGAGCGTGACCCGACGAAACACTGACGATGTCGCCGCGGCGACCAACGCCGTTGACATCTGAACGAAGAAGAACCTTCATGATTTATGCCTCCTCTGTTGCTGCGACGGTTGCATCGACTGCTTGGTCGGTGTCTGCGTCTAGAACCGGATCGAGGCCGGCAATGTCTGCATACTTGTCAATCAATGCGGCTTCTGGGTTCTCGCGGGACTCGCGAGGACCACGACGTGGGCGGTCGTTGTAGTCGCCGTCCTCTTCACCTCGGCGTGGTGCACGGGCCGAAGCAACGCGCTTCGTGTATGGCAAGAGTGCCATTTCACGCGCGTTCTTGACGGCCAACGCAATGTCTCGCTGCTGCTGAACGGTATTGCCATTCATGCGGCGGGCACGCAACTTTGATCGATCGGACATGAAGCGCTGCAACAGATTGATGTCCTTGTAGTCGATAAAACCGACTTTCTCGGCATGCAATACGTTCGGACGCTTTTTGTACTTGCGCATTGCAGCTTTCGCTGCGCGCTCTTTATTTTTTTTGCTGGTCATGTGATTGTTCCTTTATGAGATGAGTGGGTAGAGAGATTTCAGAACGGTTCTTCGCCGCTATCGAATGGGCTTGGCTCGGTGCCTGGGTTGGAGCCACGTGGTGCTCCGCCTTGGCCGTCGCTCTTTGGTGTGCGCTCTACTTGTGCGGTTGCCCAACGAAGGCTTGGCCCAAGTTCATCGGCAATTACGTCGATAGCGGTGCGCTTGTCACCTTCACGGGTGGTGTACTCGCGCTGCTCGAGACGTCCGGTGACGACAACGCGCGAACCCTTGGTGAGTGAAGCGGCAGCATTTTCGCCGAGCTGACCCCACGCGGTGACGTTGAAGTAGGAAGTCTGTTCCTGCCACTCGCCATTTACTTGATAGCGACGACCAACGGCGATGCCGAATGATGCGACGCCGCGACCGGTGGTTGTAAATCGAAGTTCGGGATCACGCGTGAGGTTTCCCACGAGTGTGATGGTGTTATCTGCCATAGCAAGATCTCCTTATGTGACGTATATGAAATGGTGGGATTGCTGAACAATCAGACAGCAGCAACGGACATGCCGCGGCTTTGTGCTTCTTGATCTGGCAAACGGAGAAGTTTGTGGCGGAGGACATCGTCCGCAAGTTTCAATGTGCGCTCGACTTCGTCGAGTGCACCGCCGGCAGCCATGATGTTGAACACAGCATAGAAACCGTCGTTTTGTTTGTTAATTGGGTAAGCAAGACGACGCTTGCCCCACCAATTAGGTGCTCCGTGCACAACACCGCCAACGCCTTGAACAGCTTTGGTGATGGTGTTAATCCATGTGTGCGCAGCCGACTCTTCGAGGTTGCCGCTCACAATGACCATTAATTCGTAATTACGCATAACTGCGTTAACTCCCTTCGGATCCGACCGAAGCCGGAGCCCCCGAGGGGGCAGGGTGGATAAGGACTCTGGATCGTATCGGCACGACGAGAGCGTGCCACACCCCTGTTACAGAGATCCCTCGTTGCTTGTTCCCGTTGCCTGTATGGGCGCCGTATCGGTCATGGGTAATGAGCGCAACAAATGGTGCCAGCCGCATTGGTGGCACGCCTCCACTACATAGGCGGTGTGTTGTGGCCGTCGATATTGATCGAGTTCGTCTGGTCGGGTGATACACCGCCCGTGCTTTGGCAATCGTGGGCCAAACACATACGTCACCAACACCACGTTGGATACCTGACAGATGGGGCACTGCACGGTTGTTGCGTCGCCAAAGTTTCGTGCTGCTCTTAACAACTCTGGGTGTGCATCGCACACTTGATCACGACGAAGCCTGCCTCGTCGATATTCATTTATTAGTGCACGACGCGAAAGCCGATGGTCGACGATG
>CAINLH010000362.1 GCA_903850275.1 uncultured Acidimicrobium sp. | reverse complement strand
GGGAAGTACATCGCCAATCTTGCCGACGAGCAACACGTCGGCGTACTGATCCATCTTGGTTGGCTCACCATTAATGATGATCACCCGCGCGCCAGCGGCCTTGGCCCGCGGCACCACGTTGGCGGCAGGAAACACCGACAAGCTCGAGCCAACGGCAAGCAACACATCGCAGTTCTCGCTCGCCCACATGGCGCGTTCAATTACTTCGGGCACCAACGACTGACCAAAACTAATGGTGTCGCTTTTCAAAATGCCAGAACACAACAAACAAGCCGGGTCAATTTCGCCGTCGCGCACACGCTGCAACGTTTCTTGCATTGGTCTTCGGTCGGCGCAACTCCAGCACCGCGAATAACGCATGGTGCCGTGCACTTCCACAACATTGTTTGGTTGATGCCCTGCTTGCTGATGCAACTCGTCAATGTTTTGCGTCACCAACGCAACCAACACGCCGCGCTCCTCCAACTTCACCAGCGCGCGATGCCCGTCGTTTGGTTGCGCACCCCATGCCGGCGAACGCACGCGGTTTTGCCACGCCAACTGACGCACCTCCGGATCTTCCAAATAATGGCTGAGCGACGACATCTTTTCGGCTTTCGGGTTACGCGTCCACAAACCATTAGGGCCGCGATAATCGGGAATCCCCGAATCGGTCGAAATACCCGCGCCGGTAAACACAGTGACACGCAGCGATTGCGCCAACAACGTGCGCGCTTCGTTCAGCGCTTGCGACGACACATCTTCCACGGCTCCATCTTCGCGCACACATCACGGGTATGGACGAACCGAACCAACAATCTGTGCACGAACCACACGCGGCGCGACACATGCCAAAAGCGCGCGAGCTGCTGATTGAACAAACTTTGGTGGTGGTGCCCTGGCACGACCCGGTGGTAGACACCAACGGCCATTGCGTGTTGTCTCGGTATGTCGAACACTTTTGGTTGCCCGTGCTTGGCCCAAGCGCACTGTGGATCTTGCGGCGCATCGTCATCGGGTTTGAGGAGTTTCCCGGCGGGTTCGAAATCGACGTGCCCTACATGGCTTCGGCCGTTGGGCTCAGCTTCAACGCTGGCGCCAACAGTTCGTTCACTCGCTCGTTGCAACGCTGCACAATGTTTGGTGCGGCACAAGCGTTGCAAGGCGGCCTAGCGGTGCGTCAGTTTCTTCCAACCCTCAGCAACCGGCAATTACAGCGGCTTCCCCTCACGCTGCGCCAGGCGCACCCGACAGCCATGGCACAAAGTTCTCCATAAACGCCCACGACGTGCGATGTATGGCGGAAGGGCCGTACCCCTGCAACGCCAACCGATGTTTCGCGCACGGGTAGCCCTTGTTGGTCTCAAAACTCCAGAACGAATAGTCCTTCGCATAGTCGCGCATCAACCGATCTCGGCTTACTTTTGCCAACACCGAGGCCGCAGAAACGGAAAGGCACGATGCGTCGGCCTTCACTTCGGTCATCACGTTTGCAATGTGGGGCGAAACAAAATCCCACTTGCCGTCGATGACCGCACATGCTTTTCGCAAGTCGATACTTTCACCAAGCTGCGCAAGTGCACGTTTCGTAGCCAGCCTTTGCGCAGCATTCATGCCCAACTCATCGCACTCTGCGTGCGACGCCGCACCGATGGCCCACCCCGCGCACGTTGCCGCAACGTGATCGAACATTGCTTCGCGCTTTGTTTCCGACAATTGCTTCGAGTCGCGCGCGCCGCCCATCAGCGCGCCTGGGTCTTTCGATTGGATGACGTCGTTCGTGAGCACCGCAACGCCAATGACAAGCGGCCCGGCCCATGCGCCTTTGCCCACCTCGTCTATTCCCACAACGTAGTGATGCCCTCTAGACAGCAACCTTTGCTCGGTTGCCGTGGTGGGCAGGGTTGTCACGGCAAAAACCCAGCCAACAATGTTTCGCCGCTGGTTGCTGTGCTCGACCATGTTGGGTCGGTTGCCCCAGCATCGAGCGCGATGCTTGCACCTTGCACTTCCCACAACAACGCGGGGCGCTCTGCATGCCAGCGCACGCCATACGAAACCGCCTGATTGTGAGAGACAACAATGTCGTGGCATTCGAAGTTGACACCAAGCCACATGCGCGGAATGCCGTAACGCAACAGCGCCACCGTTCCGTCGCGTCG
>CAINLH010000361.1 GCA_903850275.1 uncultured Acidimicrobium sp. | reverse complement strand
TGGACGACGACACCTGGTTCTGCATTCGCAACACACCGGGCGTCACGGGTTTTGTTGGTCAAAGCCAAAAGGGTCAGAAGCCAACACCGTTGTCGCGCAAAGAAGTTGAAACGTTCCTTTCGGCAAAGGGCGACGGCCAAGAAGCGCCGAAGCGCAAAGCACCGAAGTTGGAATACGAAGTTGGCGAAGGCGTACGCGTGAAGGAAGGCCCATTTGCCGACTTCTCCGGCCAAGTCGCTGAAATCAACCCAGATCACATGAAGCTGAAAGTTCTCGTCAACATCTTCGGTCGCGAGACCTTGGTCGAGATGGACTTCAGCCAAGTAGCCAAGCTCTAACAACGAACTCGAAAAGAAAGAACACCCGTCATGGCAAAAAAAGACGTCGCAGCAATCGTCAAGATTCAAATTCCAGCAGGTAAGGCAACACCAGCCCCACCAGTCGGTACCGCATTGGGGCCACACGGCATCCAAATCATGGACTTCGTGAAGCAGTACAACGCTGCAACCGAAGCACAAGTCGGCACCATCATTCCTGTCGACATCACCATCTACGAAGACCGCACGTTCACCTTCGTTCTGAAGACACCACCAACACCAGTTCTGCTTCGTCAGAAGGCCGGTTTGGACAAGGCTGCTAAGAACCCAGGCAAAGAAGTGTGTGGTTCGGTAACCGAGAAAGACATCGAAGAAGTTGCCAAGATCAAGATGCCAGACTTGAACGCCAACGACATGGAAGCCGCAAAAATGCAAGTTCGTGGCACCGCACGCAGCATGGGGCTCAGCGTCGTCGGCTGATCATTTAGTTCACTAAACAACAACGTCTGATCCGGATTACCTCGCCAGATCGACATAACAATGAGGGAGGCTTTATGCCACAAGGTAAGAAATACAAAGCAGCAGCAGCAACGTACGACATCGACACGTTGTATTCGTCCACCGACGCAATCACCAAGGTGAAGGCAATGGCCTCGGCCAAGTTTGATGAAACCATCGAACTCGCCGTTCGTTTGGGCCTCGACCCACGCAAAGCCGAACAAGCCGTTCGCGGAACCGTCGCGTTGCCATCAGGCACCGGCAAGACCGTGCGTGTAGCCGTGTTCGCAGCGGGCGAAGCAGCCCAAGCAGCACGCGACGCAGGCGCCGACATCGTTGGCACCGACGACCTCGCAGCAGCAATCGAAGGCGGAAAAATGGATTTCGACATCGCCATTTCCACCCCAGACTTGATGCCAATGGTGGGTAAGTTGGGCCGCGCATTGGGGCCACGTGGCTTGATGCCAAACCCAAAGACCGGCACCGTGACTCAAGACGTCGCTCGCGCAGTTACCGAATTTAAGGGCGGAAAAGTGGAGTACCGCACCGACCGTTACGGCAACGTGCAAGTACCAATCGGCAAGGTCAGTTTTGATTTGCCAGCCATTGAAGCCAACTTCAAAGCAGTGATCGAAGAACTTCAGCGCGCCCGTCCGGCCTCGGCCAAGGGCAAGTACATCAAGAAGGTCGGCGTTTCCTCCACCATGGGGCCCGGCGTCAAGATTGACATCAGCGCCTTCTAATTGTTAGGTCTTGGCGGGGTGTCAATACCCAAACCACCCCGCTAGCCTGACCGATCTACATAACAACACTCACCACCAGTGAGAGTTGCTCGCCATAGACATCTGGTTCACAAGCAATTGCGAAGTGAGTAAATATCCAGACGAGGTGAATGCTTCCAGAGCGCGACCGCCATTTAAGCGGGTCGCGGCGCTTGAAGGGTTCGTTTCGAGTCTCAACGAACACTCGCGCTTTTCATAACAATCTCTAGGAAACAAGGTCAACATGGCAACAACACCAAATGCCGCAAAGGCAGCAGTCGTCACCGAAGTGAAGCAGATGCTTTCGGGCGTCGATGCAGCACTGATCACCGAATACCGCGGCTTGTCCGTAGGTTCGCTCGCCACATTGCGTCGCGCATTGCGCCCGCTTGGCGCCGAATACAAGGTGTACAAGAACACGCTTGCAAGCCGCGCAGCACAAGAAGCCGGTTTCGAAGGCTTGTCGCAGTTCCTCGTTGGCCCAACGGCCATCACGTTTGTTAAGGGCGATGCTTCGGCAGCCGCCAAGGCCTTGCGCGATCACGCCAAGACCAACCCATTGTTGGTGCTCAAGGGCGGCGTTGTCGGCGGAAAGACGGTTAGCGCCGTCGAGCTGAAGGCACTTGCCGACTTGCCACCACGCGAAGTGCTGCTTGCCCAGTTCGCAGGCATGTTGCAGGCGCCGCTCAACAAGACGGCCAACTTGCTTCAAGCGCCAATGCGCAAGGTTGCCTACGGCATCAAGGCGCTCATCGAATCGAAGGATGCGGCGTAATTGCCACGTTCAAGAAACCATTAATCACATCAACCCACTAATCACGATCAATACAGAAAAATAGGAGAAAAGACATGGCACTCACCAAAGACCAGATTCTTGACGGAATCGCAGAATTGACAGTTCTTGAATTGAAGGACTTGCTCGATGCATTCGAAGAGAAGTTCGGCGTTACCGCAGCCGCTCCAGCAGCAGTTGCAGTGGCAGGCGGCGGAGCAGCAGCACCAGAAGCCGCAGCAGAAAAAGACGAGTTCACCGTTGTCCTCAAAGAGGGCGGCGCGCAGAAGATTCAGGTCATCAAGGTCGTGCGCGAGCTCACCAGCCTGGGCCTCAAAGAAGCCAAAGACTTGGTCGATGGCGCTCCAAAGCCAGTCCTCGAGAAGGTCAGCAAGGACGATGCCGCCAAGGCAAAGGCCAAGCTGGAAGAGGCCGGCGCAGTCGTCGAACTGCAATAACACCACATATCAGGTCTGTGGGTTCGGGGTATTTGGCCCCGAGCCGCAGAACTGCATAACGGGCAAGGCGCAAACCGCAAAAACGGCGGTAGCCTAGTCCGTTGCCGTGCGTCGCCCCCTGAACTTCCCCCCAAGGTCGTTCATCTGGCGCGTCGAATCGTATTCATCGCTTCTCGATCAGGAGTAACTCAGTGGCCTCACGTGCGTCTGCACGCGAACGATATTCGTTCGCGACCCTTCCAGAAACCCTCGAACTTCCCGACCTCATCGCCGTACAACGCGAGAGTTTCGAGTGGTTCCTTAAAGAAGGATTGAAGGAAGCGTTCGACGACATTTCCCCAATCAAGGGATTCTCCGACGATCTGCAACTCGAACTCGAGTTCGACCCAGACGACGAAGATCTATGCCCGAAACCAAAGTTCACTGTTGCCGAATGTCGCGAACGCGACATGACGTATGCGTCGCCAGTGTTTGTGCGCGCACGTTTCCTCAACAAGCCAACCGGTGAAATCAAAGAGCAGACCGTGTTCATGGGCGACTTCCCGAAGATGACCGAAAAGGGCACCTTCGTTATTAACGGCACCGAGCGTGTTGTTGTATCGCAGCTTGTTCGTTCACCTGGCGTCATTTTCGAACCAGGCGAGCGTTACCGCCTCCGTAACTTGTCCAAGCACCAGTTGGTAAAGGGCACCATTCACCCATACCGCGGCGAATGGCTCGAGTTCGACGTCGAGCACAAACCAGGTAAGGGCGTAACAGCCGGTACCCGCGTTGCTCGCAAGCGTCGTCTTGGCATCTTCACCTTGCTTCGTGCGTTGGGTTACGACGAAGAGAACGCCCCAGGCTTCCTCGATCGTTTTGTTAACTACTTCGACTTCCTTGAGGGCCAGTGGGAAAAGGAGCGCCCAATCGCGCCAACCCGCGAAGAGGCACTCGTCGAAATTTACAAGCGCGCTCGTCCGGGCGAACCACCAAACGTCGAGTCGGCTCGCGCCTACTTCGAAACTGCTTTCTTCGAGAACCGCCGTTACGACTTGTCGCGCGTAGGTCGCTACAAGCTCAACCGCAAGTTGGGCGCCGAGATTGAAAAAGTTGGCCAGCTGTTTGGTTTGAAGAACGGCACCGAACTTGGACAGCTCGATGTTCCGACCGAAGGTCAAGACGTACTCAGCCGTTGCGAAGTGCTTGCAACGATTACGTACTTGTTGCACCTCGTGAAGCAAGAGCCTGGCTACCGCTTGGATGACCAGGACCACTTCGCAAACCGCCGCATCCGCTCGGTTGGCGAATTGATTCAGAACCAGGTTCGCATTGGTCTGTCACGTATGGAGCGAGTGGTGCGCGAGCGCATGACTACCCAAGACGTGGAAGCCATTTCGCCACAGACACTTATTAACGTGCGTCCAGTTGTTGCTTCAATTAAAGAGTTCTTCGGAACTTCGCAGTTGTCGCAATTTATGGACCAGGTAAACCCACTGTCGGGTCTTACGCACCGTCGTCGTTTGTCGGCACTTGGGCCTGGTGGCCTCAGCCGCGAGCGCGCAGGTTTCGAAGTCCGCGACGTCCACTTTTCTCACTACGGCCGTATGTGCCCAATTGAGACACCAGAAGGTCCAAACATTGGTCTGATTGGTGCGTTGTCCACGTACGCGCGCGTCAACCCATTTGGTTTCATCGAGAGCCCATACCGTCGCGTTCGCAACGGCAAGGTCACCGACGAAATCGTGTACATGCCAGCCGACGAAGAAGAGAACTACGTCGTTGCTCAGGCCAACACGCCACTGAATGCCGACAACACCTTCAAGGGTGATCGCGTTCTTGTGCGTCGTTCGCCGCAGGCAGCCAGCTTGGACGACTTGAAGAAGATGTTGGAAGCCGAGAGCTTCTTCGGTTCCACCACCGACATCGCTTACGTTCCAGGCACCGAAGTCGACTTCATCGACGTTTCGGCAAAGCAAATCATTTCGGTTGCAACCGCATTGATTCCGTTCCTTGAGCACGACGACGCCAACCGCGCGTTGATGGGTGCCAACATGCAACGTCAGGCTGTTCCACTGTTGCGCGCAGAAGCGCCATACATCGGAACCGGCATGGAATTGCGTGCAGCACGCGACGGCGCCGACTTGATTCTTGCAAAAGACTCGGGCACGGTCACGTCTGTTTCCGGCGATGCAATTGTGATTGCGTACGACAACTTGAAGAAAGCGGAAGGCGAGCACAAGCTGTTCAAGTTCCGTCGTTCCAACCAAGACACGTGCATCAACCACATCGTTCGTGTTAAAGAAGGCCAGACAGTCAAGAAGGGCGACTTGCTTGCAGACGGCCCTTCAACCGACATGGGCGAACTTGCACTTGGCAAAAACTTGCTCGTGGCATTTATGCCATGGGAGGGCTACAACTTCGAAGACGCCATCATCTTGAGCGAGCGTTTGGTTAAAGAAGACGTGCTCACCTCCATTCACATCAAGGAATACGAAGTGGATGCTCGTGACACCAAGCTTGGGCCAGAAGAAATCACTCGCGACATTCCAAACTTGTCCGACGACATTCTGGCCGACTTGGACGATCGCGGAATCATTCGCGTCGGTGCCGAAGTAGGCCCTGGCGACGTATTGGTTGGCAAAGTTACGCCGAAGGGCGAAACCGAACTGACACCAGAAGAGCGCCTCTTGCGCGCCATCTTCGGTGAGAAGGCTCGTGAAGTTCGCGACACCAGCCTCAAGGTTCCGCACGGTGAAAACGGAAAAGTCATCGACGTCAAAGTGCTCTCCCGCGACCCGGGCGACCGCGAAGCCGGCGACGAATTGCCACCAGGTGTAAACCAACTCGTTCGCATTTATGTTGCGCAAAAGCGCAAGATCAGTGTTGGCGACAAGTTGGCAGGACGCCACGGCAACAAGGGTGTTATCTCCAAGATTCTTCCAATCGAAGACATGCCATACATGGAAGACGGCACCCCAGTCGACATCATTCTCAACCCACTTGGCGTACCAAGCCGTATGAACATCGGCCAGGTATTGGAAGCCCACCTTGGCTACTGCGCACGATGGGGTTGGAACGACACCAAGAACAGCAAGACCGTTGGTGCTTCACCAATTCGCGGCACCGAAACCAAGACACGCATCAACACCAAGCCTGCAACATTTGTTGCAACGCCGGTGTTCGACGGCGCTCACTGGGATGAAGAAGAGGCTGCAGGACCGCACCCAACTATTCAGTCGATCTTGCGTAATCTCAACCCAGAATCGTCCGACGGCAAGCGTCTGATTGGCGAAGACGGCAAGATGCAGTTGCGTAACGGCCGAACAGGCGAGTACTACGAC
>CAINLH010000360.1 GCA_903850275.1 uncultured Acidimicrobium sp. | reverse complement strand
TTTAACCGTATGAATGTGTTGTCACCTCAGTACGCCGATTCTTTCGTAGGCGCCGACATTGTGGTGATCACCGAGATTTATGCGTCGGGTACAACGCCTATCGAGGGCGTAACTGGGCACCTTGTTGTGGAGGCGATACGGCAGGCTCATCCTCAGGCATCAGTTGTATGGCAACCAGAGCGAAGCGACCTCATCGAGTTTCTCGCCAACGAATTGTCGGCGGGTGACTTATGCATTTCCATGGGCTGTGGCGACATCGAATCTTTACCCGATGAAGTAATTGCGTTCCGTTTGGCTAAGCGAGGTGTGGTGTGAGCACACCTCGAGCAGCAAAACGACCAATCACGTCCGAAGATATCGAACGCGCAGCGGAAATTCTGGGCGATAGGGCACGTCGTGATGTTTCGCTCGCGCCATTTACGACCTACAGAGTGGGCGGTTCTGCTGCGTTGCATGTTCACATTTCATCGATGGAAGATTTGCATCAAGTGAGTGAAGCGCTAGCTGAAGTTGATATGGATGTGCTTGTAATCGGAAGAGGTAGCAACATGCTCGTCTCCGATGCTGGGTTTTCGGGGGTTGCACTCACTTTTGGTGCGTTCGCCGATTACATCGACTTGCCGCAGAAGGACGACTATCCGGGTACAGCACCGCTCGCATTGTTCGGTGGCTCAGTAACTCTTCCTGTCGCGGCTCGTCAAAGTGTGAAGCGTGGTTTGACCGGATTGGAATGGGGTGTCGGTGTGCCTGGTTCTATAGGTGGTGCGGTACGAATGAACGCTGGTGGCCACGGTTCGGATATGGCGTCATCACTGGAATCAGTTCGGGTGTTTCATCTGCGCAAGGGCAGGGAGTTCGAGCTTGAAACAGACGACCTCGGTCTGCGCTTTAGGGGCTCTGCGTTAACCGACCACCATGTGGTGTTGAGTGCGACATTGCGCTTGGGCTGGCTGTCGGAAGGGGACTCGGGTGAGGACAGGCTCACCGAGATTGTTCGATGGCGTCGAGAGAATCAACCAGGTGGGCAGAATGCGGGTTCAGTTTTCGTCAATCCAGTTCCAGGCGAAGTGTCTGCCGGTGCGTTAATCGACGAATGTGGATTGCGCGGTTTTCGCATTGGAACCGCTCAGGTCTCCGAAAAGCATGCAAATTTCATCCAAGCCGACGAAGGTGGGTTGTCCCACGACGTGGTTGCGGTGATGGCCGAAGTTCGGCGGCGTGTGTACGAGCAGCATGGGCATCAATTGCGAAGCGAGATTCGATTGGTCGGTTTCGATGCAGAGGCTAACCCGCAGTTCGCCGACGTATTGTCCAGCGAATCGGACACCAGCGTTGCAACAATTCGTTTAGAACAAATCATTGAACGCATTTTCAGCAGCGAGTCTCGCCCAGACGCTTCAATCCCAATGTCGGTGCTCAGCGGATCGCAGCTTCCCTCACAGGAGGCAGACCTTTCGCCTGAGGTGTTGGACGAATTGCGTGAGGCTTTTGCTAAAGACCCAACCGGGGGAATCGCACAGCCAGAAACTTCGCGTGTTGTGATCGTTGATCCATCAATTGTCGAGATCGAGTCGGTGGAAGAAGTAGATGTAACGACTGGTGAAACCGGGTCTTCATCAACCAGGGTGGTCATCGTCGACGAAGATTTGCGGCAGTCAACCGACGACGACTTCCCGGCCGATACTCAATCGAAAACGGTTCATCATGCCCCTACCAGTACACGAGTGCGGATCTTTGATGAAGATGGTTTGGATGTCTCACTTGCGGAGATTGTCGAACCTGCGCAATGGGGTGCTGCCAGTTCAATCCGCAACAGGTTGATGAGGGTAGCGAAGCGCTCAGGGGCGGCGCCGAAAAATAGGCGCAAGCAATTGCTCATCGCGATCGCATCTGTCGTTGGCTTCTTCTCACTGCTCATAGTTGTTTTGGCATCACCAATTTTCTCAGTCCGTAACGTAAAAGTTGAAGGTGTTCGATACGCCAATTCCGAATTGATGGAAAGTGTTATTTCGTCGCTGAAGGGCGAATCAGTTTTGACGGTTGATATAAACGTGCTGCAAGACCGTTTGGAAAGCGATCCTTGGATCGAATCCTCACGAATAAAGACCTATTTGCCGAGTACCGCAATAATCGAAATAAACGAAAGGCTTCCTGCTGCGTGGTTTGTCGGCGTAGACAATCGTGCGCGCGTGATCGATGTAGATGGGCTTGTTTTAGCAGTACTCGACGGAAGACCTACCGAGTACATGCTCATTGATGGAGTCGGCCCTAATCTCATTGCCGGTGCAACTGCTGCGCCGGAGTACCGTGCCGCAGCCCAACTCGCGCAGTCGATACCTGTAGAAATTCAGACGCTCGTGAAGAACCTTGGGGTTGGAGGGTCCGACTCCGTGACGATGACCCTGACCACGGGAACTCTGGTGAAGTTCGGCGAGCCAGTGGACATGCGTAACAAACTGGTCAATGTGGTCGTCCTGTTGCGTCGTCAAGACCCCAATGGGATCCTAGAAATCGATGTTTCTGGAGGGACTCCGGTCGTTAAATCAGCATAAAAGTGGCGGTTTTGGGGCGGAATAGAGGTGGTATGGCTCGGGTCAACCCTCGGTTTATGTAAGGCTGAAGGACAAGTTAAAAAAGTACATACGGTTTTTTCGATGCTTCCCATCGATCGCAGGAGGAAAATAACAATGGCTGGTGCACCACAGAACTATCTCGCAGTGATCAAAGTGATCGGTGTTGGTGGTGGCGGCGTTAATGCCATCAACCGAATGATCGACGCAGGCCTGCGCGGAGTCGAGTTCGTGGCGGTGAACACCGACGCTCAAGCCCTGTTGATGAGTGATGCCGACTTCAAAATCGATATCGGTCGTGAGCTCACTCGCGGACTAGGCGCTGGAAGCGATCCAGAAATTGGTCGTGAGGCGGCAGAAACGTCGCGCGCAGATATTGAAGAACTAGTGAGCGGCGCGGACATGGTGTTTATCACCGCAGGCGAAGGTGGTGGCACCGGTACTGGCGCTGCTCCGATCATTGCCGAGATCGCACGCGCTGCTGGCGCGCTAACTGTGGGCATTGTTACCCGACCATTCGGCTTTGAAGGTCGACGTCGTTCGCTTCAGGCCGAATCTGGAATCAACAAGTTGAAAGACAAAGTAGACACGTTGATCATCATCCCGAACGAGCGGTTGCTCTCTGTCGCTACCGACAAGACAAGCTTGCTTGACGCGTTCCGCAAAGCAGACGATGTGCTCTTGCAGGGTGTTGCTGGTATCACCAACTTGATCACAACGCCAGGCCTCATCAATACAGACTTTGCTGACGTCAAGATGATTTTGACAAATGCGGGTAGCGCTTTGATGGGAACCGGCAAAGCAACGGGCGACAACCGTGCAATCAATGCCGCAAACGCAGCGATCAACTCACCGCTACTCGAATCGTCTATCGAGGGCGCCCGTGGCATTCTGTTGAACATCACTGGACCATCAGACATGGGCTTGTTCGAGTTGAATTCGGCCGCCGAAATAGTTCATGGCGTTGCACATCAAGATGCCAACATCATTTTCGGTACCGTTATCGACGACGAACTCGAAGATGAGGTACGCGTAACGGTTATCGCAGCGGGCTTCGATCGAACCGAGACATCCGGATCGCGTGCCGCTGCTCGTGATCAACGATCAAACGATGCTCGTCCTGCAGACAACAAGGGAAGTCGTTTGAAAGAGTTGTTTGGCTCGGGCGAAGATCCATTGCGGGACGACAGCGATGGCCTCGACGTTCCTTCCTTCTTGAAATAGACGCTTCTAAACAGGCGTGAACGCCGCAGAGGTATCCGAACGCGTAGCAGTTGTACGCCAGCGCATTATTGATGCTGGGGGTTTGCACGTAGAGCTCGTCGCGGTTACGAAAACGTTCGACGAAACTTCCTGGCTTGCAGCCCGAGAGGCAGGTGTCGACGGAGTCGGCGAAAACTACGCTCAGGAACTTGTTGCCAAAGCTCAACACGTGCCGCTCGAGATGCGTCCGCCCGTGCACTTCATCGGGCAATTACAAAGCAATAAAGTGAAGTCATTGACCGAAATTGTTGATGTTTGGCAATCGGTCGATCGAACCTCGCTTATCGACGAAATCTCTCGCCGTAGCCCCAGTAAGCCGCCCCGTATCTATGTGCAGGTCAACACCACAATGGAGTTGGGCAAAGGCGGTTGCGACCCAGAAGCCACAGCAACCGTCGTAGCCCATGCGGCCCGCAACGGGGCAATAGTGGAAGGCCTGATGACAGTGGGCCCAACCGACGGGGACACGGCCCGAACTCGGGCTGCATTTCGTTTGCTTAGATCAATCGCTCACGATCTCGGTGTCGGAGGGCTGAGTATGGGCATGACTAACGATCTAGAAATCGCCGTAGAAGAGGGGTCGACTCTGGTTCGAGTTGGGTCGGCCATTTTTGGCAGCCGCTCCGCTGCATAGAAAAGACCAATAACGCGCACGAATATGCGTATTGGGCTATTGTTTTAGGGATGTCAATGTTTCGAAAAGCAATGGATTATCTAGGTCTTGGGCCAGATGATGCATATGACGACTACGACGCTTCAGTTGCACAAGTTCGGCCAGAGCGCCAACGGCAAGTTCGTGCTCCGCAGGCTCGATCTTCACGCCAAGTCGTTCAGGAATACGACGACTACGAAGAAGAGTACGACGAGCCGATGCCAGAGCCACGCGGAGTTCGCGCAAGACAGCCTCAAGTTCGTGACGACTCGAGCGTGCAATTGCGTCCATCATCAAATCGATCAGTACCAACAGTACGTCCTCTGTCGGTTTCAACAGCGGAAGCAGTTACTGTGCGTCCGACTCGTTACGACCAAGCCAAAGACATTGCCGACTTATTGAAATCTGGTCAACCCGTTGTCATGAACATTGCGGGTGCCGATGAAGAAACAGCGCGACGCTTAATCGATTTCGTTTCAGGGCTTGTCTACGGGCTTGAGGGTCAAATTGAAAAGGTTTCACCTGGTGCATTTCTGATTAAGCCTTCCGGGGTCCGCGTTACACGCGGTTAACGAAACGACATCACCAATGATTAGAGAACTGTTGTGTCAACTCGTCAGTTTCTACGTGTTGTTGATCATCATTCGAGTGATCAGTTCTTGGTTCCCAGCCAATCCAAATGGCCCATTCGGCCAGGTCATTCGACTGGTCTTTCGTGCAACAGACCCAGTACTACTGCCAGTCCGACGTGCGGTGCCTTTTGCTGGTCCGCTTGATTTGTCGCCGATCATTGTTGTGCTATTCCTCAATATCGTCGTTCAACAGTTCATTCTCGGCTGCTAATTCCAGCACCCAGAGTGCCCAAGCCATACACTGACGCACCGTGACGTATCCATCGGTAGAGCCTCAGCCGCAATTTCCGGCGCTTGAAAGCGAGACACTCGCATATTGGGCAAACGATAAAACCTTTGAAGCGTCGATTGCGCAGCATGAAGCTGGTGCGAACGGCGAAAATGAGTACGTCTTTTATGATGGTCCACCTTTCGCTAATGGGTTGCCTCACTACGGTCATTTGCTCACAGGGTTTGTGAAGGATGCAGTGCCTCGCTACCAGACCATGCGTGGCAAGCGCGTCGAGCGTCGCTTCGGTTGGGATTGTCATGGCTTGCCTGCCGAGGCAGAAGCCGAGAGGCAGTTGGGCATTTCTGGAACACAAGCCATCACAGACTTTGGAATTGAGAAATTCAATGATTATTGCAAGGTTTCGGTTTTGCAATACACCAGCGATTGGGAGCGTTATGTAACTCGGCAGGCGCGTTGGGTGGATTTTGCCAACGACTACAAGACGCTTGATATGCCGTACATGGAAAGCGTGATGTGGGCTTTCAAAACTCTGTGGGACAAGGGTCTGATCTATGAAGGCTTCCGCGTTTTGCCCTATTCGTGGGCGCTCGAAACACCGCTTTCAAATACCGAAACGCGCATGGACGATGCGTACAAACAGGTGCAAGACCCAGCCCTCACCGTTGGTTTTGTATTGGAAAATGGCGACTCGCTGTTGGCCTGGACAACAACACCATGGACATTGCCGAGCAACTTGGCCCTAGCTGTTTCGCCCGACGTCGAATACGTTCGCGTATCGCATGAAGCAAAGGTATATGTCATTGCGCAGGCCCGGCTGGAGGCTTATGCCAAAGAGCTCGAAGGTGCAGTTGTTCTCGAAACCGTGATGGGTTCGACGCTTGTTGGCATGCGCTACACGCCGCTGTTTCCTTATTTCGCAGATCATGCTGATGCGTTTCGTGTGTTGTCCGGCGATTTTGTCACCACCGAAGACGGTACGGGCGTTGTGCATATGGCTCCAGGTTTCGGCGAGGACGACCAACGTGTTTGTAAGGACAATGGCATCGAGCTTGTAGTGCCGGTAGATAGCAGGGGGCAGTTCACCAGTGAGGTTCCAGATTTTCAGGGACAATTGGTGTTCGATGCCAATCCTCTGATCATTCGGGTTCTGAAAGACCGCGGCGTGGTGTTGCGGCATGAAACATACGATCACGCATACCCGCATTGTTGGCGCACAGGAAAGCCGCTCATTTATAAGGCCGTGAGTTCATGGTTCGTCAACGTGACGATGATCAAGGATCGAATGGTTGAACTAAATAACACCATTACGTGGGTTCCCGATCATTTGCAGCAAGGAAGCTTCGGTAAGTGGCTTGAAAATGCTCGCGATTGGACAATTAGCCGCAATCGCTTTTGGGGTTCGCCGATTCCGGTTTGGCGAAGCGACGATCCTGTTTATCCGCGCATTGATGTGTACGGAAGTGTGGCCGAGTTAGAACGTGACTTCGGTGTGAAAGTTGCGGATTTGCACCGCCCAATCGTTGATGACTTGGTTCGACCAAACCCAGATGATCCCACCGGCAAATCGATGATGCGCCGGGTGCCTGAAGTACTGGACTGTTGGTTCGAAAGTGGATCCATGCCTTTCGCACAAGTGCATTATCCGTTCGAGAACCAGGAGTGGTTCGAGAAGCACAATCCAGGCGACTTCATTGTGGAGTACATCGGCCAAACTCGAGGCTGGTTTTATACGTTGCACGTTTTGGCGACGGCTTTGTTCGACCGACCTGCCTTTTCAACCTGTGTCAGCCACGGCATTGTGCTTGGCGCTGACGGGGCCAAGATGTCCAAGAGTCTGCGCAACTACCCAGACCCAATGAACGTGTTCGATACCTATGGCGCTGATGCAATGCGCTGGTATCTCCTGTCCTCCTCGATCCTGCGCGGCTCCGACTTCGCTGTAACAGAGGAGGGCATTCGTGACACCGTGCGTCAAGTCATGCTGCCGCTTTGGAACAGTTGGTATTTCCTTTCGCTCTACGCCAACGCCGAAGAGAAATCAGGGTCAATTAATTATTCGTCAACGAATGTGTTGGATGTGTACATCTTTTCCAAACTGCACAAACTCGTTGCGGAGACAACCAAATTGATGGACTCGTACGACCTGTTCGAAGCGTGTCAGCAAGTGCGAGGGTTTTTGGATGCCTTAACCAATTGGTACATCCGTCGAAGTCGCGACCGTTTTTGGGCGGGAGACCAAGAGGCGATAGATACTTTGCACACAACACTTCAAGTGTTGACACGGGTGATTGCCCCGTTGCTGCCTCTTACGAGCGAGAAAATCTTCCGGGGTCTTACCGGCGAGCGAAGTGTTCATCTACAAAAGTGGCCAACACCAGACGAGATCCCTTGCAACAATGATTTGGTAACCGTGATGGATCAGGTGCGCGATGTTTGCAGCAGCACACTTTCACTGCGCAAGGTGCACTCGCGCCGAGTTCGTCTACCGCTTGCAAAGTTGACCGTGGCATCACCACTGGCCGAAGGTTTACGTCCGTTCATTTCCATCATCACCGACGAAGTCAATGTCCAAGATGTCGTGCTGTCAACTGATGTCGCTGGCGTTGCGCGGCATGAATTGCAAGTAATCCCGGCCGCGCTTGGGCCCAGATTGGGTGCGAATACGCAGAAGGTAATTGTCGCTGTCAAGAAGGGCGACTGGAAACAGACCGGCGAAACCATCGTTGCTGGCGGTGTCGAATTGCAGCCGCACGAGTTTCAGTTGAAACTAATGGCGGCAGTGGGCGACGCAGACACTCTCGCGAGCGCCGCATTGCAAGATGGTCAGGGCATTGTGCTGTTGGATATCCAGCTCACACCGGCGCTACTTGCCGAAGGTGCCGCCCGTGATGTGGTCCGCGCGGTGCAACAAGCACGTCGCGAAGCCAAGCTTCTGGTGTCCGACAGGATCACCCTCACCTTGGGCCTTCCCGAGGATCTTGCCCAGCAGATTGCCCCATTCATGTCGTATATTGCCGCGGAGACGCTTGCAGAGCTCACAACAATGGACCCGAACGCGGTACGGGCTACCGATTTGGACGGCACTCCCATCTATGTCGGGGTGGAGCGACTACGGTAAAGCGCCAAGTCAGGGAGACAGTGATGCCTACATCAAAAAAGAAGAACGCGAAGAAGAAGCCAGTAGCCAAGAAGAAGCCGGCGCCAAAAAATGCCCAGGCTGCCAAGAAGAAGGCTGATGCTCTGAAGGCTGCGGCTAAAAAGAAGGCCGAATTGGCGAAGAAGTTGGCTGCCAAGAAGAAGGCTGTTGCTCTGAAGGCTGCGGCTAAAAAGAAGGCCGAATTGGCGAAGAAGTTGGCAGCCAAGAAGAAGGCTGATGCTCTGAAGGCTGCGGCTAAAAAGAAGGCCGAATTGGCGAAGAAGGAAGCCGCCAAAAAGAAGATCGAAGCACAAAAAGCTGCAGCAGCAAAGAAAGCTGCCGAGGCGGCCAAAAAGAAAGCCAAGCGCGAAGCAGAAATCGCGAAAAAGAAACTTGCGGCAGAGCGAAAGAAGCAGCAAATCATTGCCCAGAAAGAGAAGCTTCTTGCCGCGAAAGAGAAGGCAAAAGAAAAGGCTCGTATTGAAGCCGAGCGTCTAGCGGCAAAAGCAGCTCTTGAAGCAGAGCGCATCGCCGCACGTGAAGCCAAAGAGGCAGCTCGACTGTTGGCCTTGGCCGAGAAAGAAGCGGCTAGAGAAGCTGCCCTTCGTGCGAAGAGAAAACCAGAACCTCCACCGCGTCCACCAATTATTAAGACCGAGTTTGTGGATGGCTTGCAAGCAACAAAAGAATTCGATGTCAAATTCCTCACCTCACAGCGTGAAATGTTGTTGGAGAAGCGCGGTTTGCTTACTCGACAAGCAGTGCGCTTAGAAGACGAGGCTCACGCGCTGATTGAAGACGTTGAAATGGGCGACGTGCAGTTTGACGAAGAGGGCGGCGAAGGCGACACGATGGTTGTCGAGCGCGAGCGTGACTTGATGTTGTCTGCGCAGGCTCGACAGGAAGTCGAAGAGATTGATGCCGCGCTTGAACGTTTGAAGACAGGCGAGTACGGATACTCGGTCCACAGCGGCATGCCAATTCCTCGTGAGCGCTTGAAAGCTATTCCTTGGACTACTGAGTCGGTTCAAGAGCGCGTCGGTGGCATTGGTCGTTAATGACCGATAGTCGGCGAATTCGTCGATTGAGCATTTCCATAGCCGTTGTTGTGGCGGTGCTTGATCAGATCACAAAGCATTGGGCACTGAACAAATACAACGATGGATCATTCACGGATCTCGTTGGTTCGTTACGTTTCAAGCTCACGTATAACCAAGGTATGGCGTTTTCGCGGGGCACTGGTGTTGGTCCCATTATCGGAGTGTTGGCCTTGATCATCATTGTGGTCATGTTGTTGTCGCTAAAGCGTGCCGACACTCGGTCTACCCGAATAGCAGCTGGCCTGATCATTGGTGGTGCGGCTGGCAATGTATTGGATAGAGCGTTCAGAGGCTCTGGATGGATGCGTGGCGCAGTCATAGATTTCATTGATCTCCAGTGGTGGCCTGTGTTCAATGTCGCCGATGTGGCGATCGTTTCCGGTGCGATACTGATGGTGCTCTCGCTGATCATGGAAAAGCGTGAACCATCCGCAGCACTAGCAGAGGCAAAACATGTTGATTGAACTTATTCCCGCGGCTTTACACGAACAGCGATTAGATCGCGTGGTTTCTTTGATTTCGGACATCAGTCGCGCTTCGACAGCAACTCTCATTTCGGTCGGTGGGGTGCAAGTAGACGGTGTGGTTGCAACCGCGGGCAAAGTGAAGGTTCGAGAGGGCCAACAAGTGTCGATTGATACCGCGTTGTTGCCACGCAAAGAGTTGCCTCAGCCAGATCCATCAATCACTCTCGAAATCGTCTATCAAGATGCAGATGTCGCCGTAATCAACAAGGCTCCAGGAATGGTTGTGCACCCGGGTGCAGGCAACCCTTCTGGCACCATGGTCAATGGCGCGCTCGCACTTTTTCCAGAGATGGCTACGGTCGGTGACACTCTTCGTCCGGGAGTGGTGCATCGTTTGGACGCCGGAACCACAGGTCTCATGGTGATGGCCCGAACACATAAGGCTTACGAGTTTTTGGTGGATGCTCTTTCTCGGCGTGACGTCACTCGTAAATATGTGGCTTTGGTGTGGGGTCATCCAAGTGTGCAAGAAGGCATTATCGATGCACCGATTGGTCGCGATCACAGAGATCCGACGAAAATGGCGGTAATGGTGGACGGTAAAACTGCTCGAACCAAATTTGATGTAGTACGAACATTCGATTTGCCGCAGCCTTGCGCGCTCATTGAATGCCAATTAGAAACTGGACGAACTCACCAGATTCGTGTTCACCTGGATTCCATCGGTCATCCCGTTGTTGGCGACGCAACCTACGGCGGTGCTCGAAGTTCGTTGTCGTGTTCTAGGCCTATGTTGCACGCGACAGCGCTGCGTTTTGCTCACCCTGTTTCTGGAGAAGAGCTTGGCTTCGAAGTGCCAATCCCCGATGATATGAATCAGATCGTTGGGCGTTGCTCGTAAAGGTTTAGTGATGCAGTTCTGGCCACGGGTCGGAACCTTGGGCGGCTCTTGCAATTTTGGCCAGGGTGTAGTCGGCTAAGTGATGTCTCATGTGCTCGCCGGCAACATTCCAGATTGCTAACAAAACGCAGTGACCCTCGTGGTCGCAAGAACCATCTTGGTGAGGTTGTCCAAAATCGCCCAACGTGATTGGTCCATCGGCTGCAGCAATGATCTCCGAGAGCAAAATTTCCTCGGGTGGGCGGGCGAGAACATAACCGCCGCCGACACCACGCTTTGATTTCACTAGTCCTGCACCTTTGAGGACGAGCAGGATTTGTTCTAAGTACGGTTGGGGCAGTGCAGTACGGGCGGCGATGTCGCGAACAGATGTAGGACCTGTTTCTTCTGCGTGTAATGCAAGTGAGAGCAAGGCTCGACACGCATAATCGCCCCTCGTAGAAACACGCACAGATGTAGTGTAGAACAATGGTTCAACCAAGGCTCCCTCTCTACGCGGGAGGGAATGTGTCGGCAATTGTCCCTGCGCTTCTTGGGCCGCAAGGCACTCGTGTCATCCCCGCTTGGATGCCAGCCCCTGTTGAGGCAGCACGAAGTGTGGTGCTTCTCGTTGTCGATGGTTTGGGATGGCACCAATTACAGGCACATAAGAAATTCTTGCCAACTTTGTCTTCGATGGCCGGTGGATCCATTACAACGGTTGCGCCGACAACTACGGTGACCGCTCTCACGTCAATCACTACTGGTTTGGCACCAGGCGAGCACGGAATGATGGGCTATCGGATGGACATGGGCCGTCAAGTTGTGCAAATGCTGAGATGGGCAGACGACAAGGGCGACTTGCGAACTTCATACCCGCCAGAGATCGTGCAACCGACACCGCCGTTTATGGGTTCGGCAATTCCGGTAGTAAGCAAAGCCGAATTTGATTCCACCGCCTTCACCGCTGCGCATCTGCGTGGAACCCGTTCGTTTGGCTGGCGTGCTGCATCAAGCATTGCTGTCACTGTCGGATCATTGCTTCGAGCAGGGCATCAGTTTGTGTACGCCTACTACGACGGTGTCGACAAGATTGCTCACGAACGTGGTTTTGGCGATTTCTACGAGGCGGAGTTGCGAACAGTGGATCGATTAATCGGTGATATCGCCGAACAACTCACACCAGACTCGGTACTGCTTGTTACTGCAGATCATGGCCAAGTTCACGTTGGAGATAACACGATTGTCCCGCATCCCGATGTCGTGGCGGGGGTTTCGTATCAGTCTGGAGAAGGACGGTTCAGATGGCTGCACGCTAAGGGCGGCGCTACCGAAGATGTTCTGGCCGCGGCAAAATCCCACTACGCAGATGTTGCTTGGGTTGTTTCACGTGACGAAGCAATCGATGGGGGTTGGTTCGGCCCGCGCGTTACCGATGCGGCAAGAAAGCGCCTGGGAGATGTGGCGCTTCTTCCTTTCACCGACACCAGTTTTGAGGACGCCGGCGATACGGGACCATTTCAACTCGTATGTCGCCATGGTTCGCTTACCGAGGCCGAAGTGGATGTGCCACTGTTGGCGTTTCGCAGTAACGCCTGACCGAACAGGTCGCTGCTAAAGTCGGCGTTCCGCCAGCCTGAAGGAGTTTGCCTTGGGGGATTCATTCACCCATCTGCATGTACACACCGAGTTCTCCATGTTGGACGGCGCTTCACGTCTGAATGAACTCGTTGGCAAGGCGAGCGAGGAGGGGATGCCTGCACTCGGCATAACCGACCACGGCAACATGTACGGGATTCTCGATTTCTATCGCGAATGTAATGAGCACGGCATAAAGCCAATCATCGGCACCGAGGCCTATATGGCTCACGAGCATCGCACGGAGCGACCAAGTCGTCGTGGGAAAATTGACGACTCCGGTGGCGATACCGAAACGGGCGGGAAGGTTTATTACCACCTGACACTGCTCGCCGAGAACAATGATGGTTACAAAAACCTGATCAAGTTATCCAGCCTTGCATTTTTGGAGGGTTACTACTACCAGCCGCGAATGGACTGGGAACTGCTCGCAAGGCACAGCAAGGGTCTCATCGCAACAAGCGGCTGCTTGGGTGGGCACGTTCTGCAACGCCTGATGAAGGGTGATACCGCCGGTGCGCAGCAGTGTGCGGGACGATTGCAAGAAATCTTTGGTAAAGACAATTTCTTTATCGAATTGCAAGATCATGGCATTGCCGAACAACGCCAGACCAATCCGCAACTGGTCGAACTTGCAAAGAAGATTGGTGCGCCATTATTGGCTACCAACGACACGCACTACACGCATAAGCATGATCATGAAGCCCACGATGCTTTGCTCTGCGTGCAAACAGGATGCACCATTGCAGATCCGAACCGATTCAAGTTTGAAGGAACCGAGCATTATCTGAAGTCGGCGCACGAAATGCGCTATCTGTTTCGCGAGCAGCCAACGGCCTGTGACAACACCCTGTGGATAGCAGAGCGCGCAAATGTGGAAATCGAATTTGGTAAGCCAGTTCTGCCAAACTTCGAATTGCCTTCCGGGTTCGCAGACGAGACGGCGTATCTCAAACACTTAACGATGGAGGGCGCCGCTAAACGATGGGGTGCATCCATTCCGCCATCGGTCGTCGAAAGATTGGGCTACGAACTCAAAGTCATTTCCGACATGGGGTTCAGCTCGTATTTTCTCATTGTTTGGGACTTGATCCGATATGCGCGCGAACAAAACATTCGGGTGGGTCCTGGTCGTGGTTCCGCGGCAGGTTGTGCCGTTGCCTACTGCCTGCAAATAACCAATTTGGATCCAATCAAATACGATTTGCTGTTCGAACGGTTTCTCAATCCAAGCCGTGTTTCGATGCCCGACATCGACATGGACTTCGACTCGCGCTATCGCGATCAAATGATCAAATACGCGGCCGATAAATACGGCCGAGATCATGTTGCTCAAATCATTACGTTTGGCACTATCAAGTCGCGGAATGCTGTCCGTGATGCCGCCAGAGTGTTGGGCTATCCGTATGCGTTAGGCGACAAAATCGCCAAGCTCATGCCGCCAGTGGTGATGGGCAGAGACACGCCATTGAAATACTGCTTCGAGGAAGACAAGATCGACAAGGAACACCGAGCCGGCTACCAGGCGGCTACCGAACTCCGTGATCTTTGCGATGCGGATCATGATGTCAAACGGATCATGGATGTCGCTCGCGGTCTCGAGGGCCTAAAGCGTTCCGTCGGAATCCACGCGGCTGCAATGGTGATTACGAAAGAGCCACTCACCGAATACTTGCCCGTTCAGCGCAAGCCAGAACAGGGTCAAAAGCCAGAAGAGGCGCCAGTAGTCACGCAGTACGAAATGCACGGAGTGGAGGCTCTTGGTCTACTGAAAATGGACATCTTGGGCCTTCGCAACTTGGATGTGTTGTCAGATGCCAATCAGATGATTCGTGCAACTCAGGACCCAAATTTCGACATTGACGACATACCAATGGACGACAAGCCAACATATGCCCTCCTTTCTCGCGGCGACACAATTGGCGTGTTTCAGTTGGAATCGCCACCAATGAGGGCTCTGTTGCGCTCACTGATCCCCGAGCGGTTTGAAGACTTATCCGCAGTGTTGGCGCTTTATCGTCCTGGTCCGATGAGCGCGAACATGCACAACGATTTCGCAGACTTCAAAAATAAGCGCAAGAAGAACACGTACTTTCATCCTGACGCAGAAGAAACTCTTGGTGACACTTTCGGGCTCATGATTTACCAAGAAAGCCTCATGCGCGTTGCACAGAAGTTTGCTGGCTATTCATTGGCGGAGGCAGACAACCTCCGTAAGGCTTGTGCAAAAAAGGTTCCCAAGTTGATGGAGGAGCAGCGCGAGACATTTGAAACCGGCTGCGATCGGCTCGGTTACGGTCGAAAGCTGGGCGAGGAACTCTTCGATGTCATTGTGAAGTTCGCCGACTACGCCTTCGCGAAAAGTCACGCATATGGCTATGGCCTCATTTCATATCAAACGGCATACCTGAAGGCGCACTTTCCTGTCGAGTACATGGCATGCCTATTAACAAGCGTCAAGACCAACTATGAAAAAGCGGCTACGTATCTTTCAGATGCTCGAACGAGCAACATCACTGTGCTTACGCCCGACATCAACAAATCAGGTATCAACTTCGAACCAGTGGTGGTTGATGGTGTAACCAAGATTGCTTTCGGGCTATCTGGCATTCGCAACGTCGGTGAGGCGCTAGTCGGCTTGGTCGTTCAGCATCGAAACGAACATGGGCCATTCGAATCGTTTTATGACTTTGCCGAACGCGTACCAGAACAAGTGCTCAACAAGCGCGCAGTCGAATCGCTGATCAAGGCCGGAGCATTCGACAACCTAGGTCACCCGCGAAAGGGATTGCTGGCGGTTTTCGAATCGGTCATCGACACAACGATGGCTCGCCGTCGCGAACGAGACCAGGGTGTCATGAGTTTGTTCGGCGATTTGGGCGAGACAGCAGAGGGGTTCTCGGAACGACAAGTCATCCCTGATTTGCAATTCGACAAAGCTGAACAATTGAAATTTGAAAAAGAGATGCTTGGTTTATATGTTTCGGATCACCCGCTGATGGGTATCGAGGGTGCGCTGAGACGAAGGGTCGATTGTTCAATTCCAGATGCGCTCGAATCGGCTGATGGTGCATTTGTCGTCATCGGAGGAATCATCAACAACTTGAAGCGTCGCTACACGCGTAAGGGCGATCAAATGGCAACGTTTGACCTGGAAGATTTACAAGGTTCAATCGAAGTCACGGTGTTTCCGAAGACGCTAGAGAAGTTTGGACATCAGTTAGTAGATGACATCATCGTTTCCGTGAAAGGTCGGCTCGATCGGCGAGACGACTCACGGGTTGGTTTTATGGCCATGGATGTCACGGTGCTCGAGGGGCTTCGTGTTCTTCAAGAAGCTCTGCATATCAAGGTTGCCGCGCAGGCAATAACCGAGACAATGATTGACGATTTAAAGGCGACATTGAGCGAGCATCCGGGCAGTTCGCCCGTATTCCTTCACGTTGCTGGCGATAAAGCCCTTCGCCTCAGCAGCGAGTTCGATGTCAACCTGGACCGAGTTATTGGGCAGTTGCGCGCAACGTTCGGAGATGCTGCGTACATCGCCTGATGCAACTGTCCGAAAGGCTTTTTTTGCTGGCAGAATAGAGGTATGTCAGTTGAGGTAGATACACGAGATTGTGCGTCCCTTACAGAAATCGAATTAGAAGAATTGGCAGCCCTCGGGGGCGCGTTCGGTCTGGCACATATCACCAAGGCAAAAGAGGACTGGGTGCTCTTCACCAGCGCTCACATCGACGGCAAATTGCATGGCTTCACATTTTCAACGCTCGAGCGCATTGGCGGCACGCCGTGTGTCTTGCTCGGCATGATGAGCATCAAACGAACTGGAAAGCGCGACTCTGTGCTCAAAGGCCTAATGTCCGAGGCCTATCACCGCGCGCTGATGGCTTTCCCTGATGAGGACGTAGTCGTTGGATCAAGGTTTGCTAGCGCCGATGCGCTCGAAGCCTTTAAGTCGTTAACTGAACTCATTCCAAGGCCGGGGCATCGCGCTGTGGGCGAGGAGCGCGCATGGGGCAAGCGTTTGGCGCGTCGCTTCGGTGTCGAATCTGCTTACGACGACCAGACATTTGTTGTTAAAGCAAACGGCACCGGAGGCTTCCTCGACCACGAGTCGACAAAGCCCGAAAAAGTGCACCCAGACATTGCCGATCAATTCAAGCCAGTGCCAAAAGCAAAAGGTGGAACGTTGATCGTTCATGGTTGGACAATGGCCGAAGTGTTAGCAAAACTCGGCAAACTCGATAAGCAATAGCGAGTTACGGTGCA
>CAINLH010000359.1 GCA_903850275.1 uncultured Acidimicrobium sp. | reverse complement strand
TTTCATCCTTCGTGCAGCGCACAACTTCACGCAAGGTTGCCTCGACTGTTTCGCGAATTGGGGGGTAATTGAAGAAAACTTCGCCGGATGGCAACACGTGTGCGGTTGGCTCTCCGTCGGTGATCATGATGATTTGTTTGGTGCCTGTCTGTCGTCCGAGCATGCGACGAGCGAGTGTGAACGCGTGATGCATGTTTGTTCCATACGCAAAATCCCACGACACTTCTGGCAACTGCTCGGGTGCCAACTCGCGAGCGGTTTCGCCGAACCCCACTACCCCTAGATAATCCCTTGGAAATTGGGACGAAATGAGGTGGTGGAGGGCCATTGCCACCTTCTTTGCAGGCAAAAAGTTGTCTCTCATTGGCATCGACATCGAGAGGTCGAGCATTAACACCGTCGATGATTTTGTTGAATGTTCGGTGCGTTCAATTTCAAAATCGTCTGGCAAAAGTTTTACTGGCAACCCAGGCCCACCGCGTCGAAGTGCATTGCGCAACGTGCCGTGCAGATCGAGACGGAATGGGTCACCGAATTCATACGGCTTCGTATCATTCGCACGTTCATGACCGACACCAGTTGCATCCAACTTGTGCTGCCCCAACATGTCTTTGTTCAACTTGCCAAACAAATCGCTTAATGCATTTGCGCCCAATTTACGAATGGCGCGCGGGGTCAGTTGCAGCCTTCCCTCCTTCTGGTCAATGAGCCCAGCGTCCTGCATCATCTTCGATAACTGGGACAGCTTTTCCAACGATTTCGCAGCATCGTCGCCCAACAAATCCCGCACCCTGTCCATGTCTGCCTCTGCCAAAACCGCAGGATTACTGGCGTTTTTCATCAAATTCTCAAGTTGGTCGAGGTCGGCCAAATCTTGCATCGACTGCATCGCCTGCTGGAAACCCATCGGTTCTTGGCCCGAAAAGTCGTAGCTTTTCTGCCACCCAGCCTGGGGAAACATCGACTGAAGATTTTGCGAGAGTTGATCCATCTGCCAACGCAGATCCATATCTTCAAGCAACTGTTCGGAGAGTTGCTGCAACTGCGCACGCTGCTCTGGCGTCATCGAGTTGAGCATGGCTTGTGCCTGCGCCATTCGTTGCGCCATTGCTTCCAACAACTCATCGAGGCTTTGCGGATTTTCCGGGAAGAAATCACCAAACTGTTTCATGAATTCCTCGAACTGAGGATCTTCACCATTTTTGCGCCGCTCGAGCATCTCGTTCAGCGCCGCCATCATGTCTTTCATTCGCGCCATGTCCTCGGCAGACATGTTTTGCATTGCGCTGGACACCTGGTCAAGGTGCTGCTGCATCAATTGTTCGCGCAATTTCTCCATTAATTGCTCAAAACGCTGCTGCGCATCCTTCGACTGAAAGTCGTAATGCTGCAGCTCCGAAACCTTGCCCGCCAAGTCGTCGGGCAACATATCCAGCCGGAAGTTCCTGTCCATCGCCGATTGCTTTGCCGTCTCTGCTCGACGTTCGTCCCCCGAATTCGCGGCTTGCTCCGTGTAGTTCTGGATTGCGTGCCGTTCTTCGTCGACAATGTCGTTAAGGGCATCGGCAATTTCCGAATACACACCGCCCAAATCTCCGCGCTCCTGAATCTCTTGGCGCTGTTCACGAAGTTTTTGCATCAACTCGCGCATGCCGGCAATTCGTTCTCCGTTGGCATCTCGCAGGCCGTCTTGCATCATTTTTCGAAGCGCGCTGTTGACATCCCCGTGGTACAAGAGTTCGTCCGTCATTTCGTCGAGCAACGAATCTGCATCCACCTCGAAGCCCCGCTGCGTGCCGTCCCAGCGCGAATAGGTGAAGCGCGAACTCATAGGCGCACGATAGTGCTGCCTACAAGCCCAACCAGCACGGGAACCCGACCCCCAAGACATCCGTCACACCCCTATGCTGATGGGCACTATGCGCTTCGGCCGAACCTTTATCTTCGTTGACCTCTCTGGTTTTACCAATTACACCGAGAGCTACGGCGACGGTGCGGCCGCCCAGTTGCTGGCTCAGTTCCGTGGCATTGCCCGTGCCGTGGGTTCACACCAAGGCGTCCGAATCGACAAATACTTGGGTGACGGTTTGATGGCCGTTGCCGTAGAGGCAATTGACGGCATCACGTTTGCAATGGAACTTCAGCGACATGCAGTTACCGCTTGTGCCCCACTGTCGCTTCGGATTGGCATCGCCACTGGCGACACCATGCTTTTTGAAGGACAGGACTACATCGGGTCTGCGCCAAACCTGGCAGCACGACTGTGCGATGCCGCCGCACTCGTTGGCACGCTCATTCCGGAAGATCAAGCAAACAACTTGCCGCTTGGCGTGTATGCAGTTGCACACGAGCCCGTGCTGCTACCTGGTTTTGCCCAGCCTGTCGAAGTAGTTGCACTTGCTGGCGAGCCACTTATTGATGGTCGTTACGACATCAACGAATTCTGGACTCGCTCACCGTTTGTTGGCTAACGCCGTTTAGGTGCGCGAGCGGTAAGTAGAACGAGCCCCGCTCGAGTCTTTGTTGAGGCGCTTCGATAAGTGCAAACCTTCCAGCACAAACTCCACCGCACTTGCCTGCGTGGCTTGAGATGCGTCGGCAGGCACAAGCAGACCAACCAAGTCGCGAAGTGCCGGAACATTGGCGAAAAGCCCCACGTAGTCGGCTGACGACACATCCTCGCCTGCGTGCGCAACCGCACCTTCGTCGAATGCGGCAAGTACATCTCGAATCTTTTCCGAGGTAACTCGCTGCTTGAACACTTGCAACACTGAAGCCTTCGCAATGTTCTCGAGAATGATCGACTCGCGACCTTCCTCCATGCTTTCAATTTCAATCTTTCCTGCGGTTGATGCAGCGAGTGCCACCAAATCGCTAACGCGTGGTGCAACCTGTGTTTCGCCAACCCTCAGCGCACGGCGAACAGCATTGGCCGCCAGGGTTTCGTAATTGCTGACAGACAACCGAACGCTCACACCGCTGCGCTGGCTCACGTGCGTGCTGGCGCGTGCAGTGTGGCTGATGGTCGAGATGATTTCTTCCATGAATTCGGGCCATTGCACCACCACGTCGCCAATGCTCGAAGTTCGGGCCTCTTGGCGCACGATATGCATTTCGGTTGCTACTTCAAGTGGATAGTGCGTGCGAATTTGGCTTCCAAAACGACCCTTCAACGGGGTGATCATGCGGCCACGGTTGGTGTAATCCTCTGGGTTTGCAGACGCAACCAACATCACATCCAGTGGCAACCGAATTTTGTAACCACGGATTTGCACGTCGCGTTCTTCCAACACGTTCAACAAGCCCACCTGAATGCGCTCGGCCAAGTCGGGCAATTCGTTGATCGCAAAAATGCCGCGATTGGTGCGTGGGACCAAGCCGTAGTGAATGGTGAGTTCGTCGCTGAGGTAACGGCCTTCAGCAACCTTGATTGGGTCTACTTCTCCAATCAAATCGGCAATTGACGTATCGGGAGTCGCAAGCTTTTCGCCGTATCGATCGCTGCGATGCACCCATGCGATTGGCAAATCGTCGCCGTGTTGCTCCAATAACTCACGCGCATGGCGCGACACAACGTTGTACGGGTCGTCGTTGATTTCGCTTCCCGCAACAATCGGCATCCACTCATCGAGCAAACCAGTGAGCGAACGAATCATTCGTGTTTTTGCCTGACCACGCTCGCCTAGAAAAATGACGTCGTGTCCAGCGAGCAATGCATTCTCCAGTTGAGGCATCACCGTGTCTTCGTAGCCAAGCACGCCATCAAACAACGGCAGGCCCGCAGCAATTCGTGCAACAGCGTTGCGACGCAACTCTTCTTTGATCGGTTCAGACTTCCAGCCAGACGCGCGAAGCGCACCAAGTGTTGTGGGTAAAGATTGCGCAGTAGCCATTTGCGGCAGGCTACTTGCTTGCCTTCTGCACGCGCACAGTCCGCTTGCCAGTAATTGTCATTTTCCCTGCTTTATCAACCACCACCACCTGGAACGACGAGTCGCCCA
>CAINLH010000358.1 GCA_903850275.1 uncultured Acidimicrobium sp. | reverse complement strand
CCTTGGATGCATGGCACCACCCCAGGTGGTTCGTCTGGTGGAAGCGCATCGGCAGTTGCGGGTGGTCTTGTCACTCTTGCAACTGGTGGCGACGGAGGCGGTTCAATTCGGATTCCTGCAGGCTTCACCGGTTTGGTCGGGCTGAAGGCAACGTTCGGCCGTATTCCCCGCGCACCTCATGTTGAATTAGGAAACCTCACCGTCAACATTGGCATCATGGCCCGCAGCATTCGCGATACGGCTCGCTGGTTCGATGTGTGCAACGGCCACGACCCTAGAGACCCACTCAGCCTTCCTCGGGTAGAAAACTGGGAATCAGAATTGGGCACACACTCGCAATCGCTGCGGGGTAAGACTGCTGTGCTTGCGCCAAATTGGGGCGGAGCGGTTGTCTCGCCAGCAATGTGGTCGCAACTCGAAGAGTACGCGTTGCACCTCGCAAACATCACAGGCTTACGCATCGTCACCGTCGACACCACACTTCCAAGCATGGGCGCTGCGTGGTCGATCAGCGGCATGATTGAAATACAAATGCAACTTGCCGATCACTGGCCACAATGCGCAGATGTACTGACACCAGAAATGCGTTTTGGTCTTGAAGCAACGGCCGGCAAATACGGCGCCGAAGCGCGAGCAAAAATCGAATCGCGGCGTGCCGCTCTCAATCAACGCATGTCCGAGATTTTCTCTGCTGCCGACTTCGTGATCACAGCAAGCAATCCGGATGTTGCGTTTGCCGCCGAGGGCCCGTTGCCGTCAAACTTTGGTGGTGTTCAGGCAGGCATGGGCAACAACGGAAAGTTAACGTTCCCCGCGAACATGCATGGCAACCCGGCCATATCGATACCTGTTGGGTTGGTGGATGGTTTACCTATAGCCCTACAAGTAAACGGCCCGCATCACAGCGAGCAGCTGTTGCTTGAACTTGGTTTGGCCATGGAGCGATCCAGGCCGTGGGCGCTTGTTGCGCCGGGCTCACCTAAATAGTCGGTTTATTTGTCGCGTTCGGCAATGTCACGCACGGTTGCTAAACCGTACATAAACGCACCTGTCATTACCACGAAAAAGATGACGCATCCAAAACTAAACAGCGCTGCAGATGACATGACTACTTGTCTTTTCCTCGACCGGCGAGAAGAAATGTGCCGAGCGAAAGAATCGAAGGCACCCATATGCCGACGTAAATGCCGTCATAACGATGGAACTCTCCGGTGCCACGGAAATAGATGTACACGCTCATGGCAAGGCTTCCTGCCGCAGCCAACAACGTTGTCACACGCAATACAGATTCTGGTTTCATGATTACCTCCGCCCACACCTTAGGCAATTTGACTATTCAGGTAGTGGCTTTGCTTGGCTCACTAAATGGCTAGGAGCGCCCGCGCCACAATGTCGGTGCAAAATGCCGTCAAAATCGCCAAGTACATGAGGCCGGTTGCTGCCATCACTGCGGAATAGCTGCGCTCTTTTAGCGCTGCGCGAGTTACGAAAGCAAGCACGCCGGTGACAATGGCCGATGCAAGCCAGAACCAGCCCAGCACCCCATTCCAGCCATCATCAATAGTTCCATTGATCACGCTGATCATTCCTGTGGGCAAGAGCAGCACAACAACTTCTAGTGGCCAGATATAAATCACTGCATCAACAAGTTCATTGATCAAACGACGAGGCATACCCGGTTGCACGAGATACCAATGGCCCAACAACATCGTGTCGCTCACTGCACCAAGAAATGCCGTGCCAACGAGCACTCGAAGCAAGGACACACTCACACTTCCAAAATCGGCGTTTTCTACTGCAGCAATACCCGCCACCACGATGCCGGGGATGCCAACCAAGGGGGCAATCAAGTCGAGCTTGGATCGTTTGTTGCGAATGAGTACGAGCGACGCAATAGCCACGGCGATGCCAGATGCTTCCCTCGCAGGAACCACGCCGTAACGAAACCCAAGCACCACTGCAATCGCCGCAAAAACACCGAAAGTGCCGCGTAACAGCAGCGCGTAACCAGCACCAACCTCATTACGCCGTGTTGTGTACCAAAGAAAAAACAAGCCGCCGACAGACCATTGCAACATCACTGTTGCCGCATCCAACCGAATCATGTGGGCGCTACTTCTTTATGCTTCAACGGTGACAAGTGAGTGATTGACTTTGTTCATCGGCATTGGCCCGGTTTCGGTAGCAACAACAATGTCCTCTAAGCGCATGCCCCATTTGCCAGGTATGTAAATGCCGGGCTCCACGCTGAACGCGTGACCAGCCGAAATCGGAAGCGAGTTTCCGCTCACCATATAAGGCTCTTCATGCGCTTCCATTCCAATTCCATGACCAGTTCGGTGAACGAAATATTCACCGAATCCTGCTGCTTCAATAATTGCTCTTGCCGCGCGGTCGACGTCTTCGCATGCCGCACCAACGACACCGGCAGCAACACCGGCAGCTTGCGCAGCAAACAACACTTCATAGGCTTGCGCAACATCGCTTGCCGGCTTGCCCGTGTACACGCAACGGGTGATGTCGCTGCAATAACCATTCATTGTTCCGCCAAAGTCGCACAGCACAATTTCATTCTTGGCAATCACACGCGAGCCTGCATGGTGGTGAGGGCTTGCGGCATTTTCTCCCGCGGCAACGAT
>CAINLH010000357.1 GCA_903850275.1 uncultured Acidimicrobium sp. | reverse complement strand
TTTGTTTCGTTGCTTGCAGGTCATCGAGTGGAATGTGTTGTAGCTGAAACCAAAACGCAGTTTGATGCAGCAATCGAACGCACGGGGTTAGCTGCGGTATTGGTTCGAACGCAACGAGATTACAACGTTGTAGAGCATGCTCGAATTAACGCCGCGGTGGCGTCGGCGTTTACGGCCGGATAATCGCGGCGAGCATTGCCTGAAACTTGGCCTGGGTCTCGGCCAATTCGGCGGTGGGCTCGCTGTCGGCAACAATGCCGCCTCCCGCGAATAGGCGCGCGCTCGCTCTGTCGGATGACAACTGAGCGCAGCGAATAGCAACTGCGAAAGCACCGTTGCCATTCTGATCGAACCATCCAACGGCTCCGCCATAACGACCACGGTCTATGCCTTCGTATTGATTGATGAGGTTCAGAGCTTCATGTTTGGGGAAGCCACCTAAGGCAGGTGTAGGGCTGAGCATCATTGCAGCATCGAGAACATGCATGAATGGTTTTGAAAGCATTCCCTGCATCAACGTACCCAGATGCTGCACATTGGCAACCTGCATTACTGATGGTTCTGGCTGCCAATCTAGATAAGAGCAGAAGGGTAGGAGGGTGTCGTGCACCATGTCGATAACGACACGATGCTCGATTTGATTTTTCTCACTTGATAACAACTTTGCGGCAAGTGTGCTGTCGGTTTGTGGGTCTCCAGTGCGTGGTGCGGTTCCGGCAAGTGGGTGGCTCGATATTGCGCCGTTGTCCACAGCAACCAATAGCTCGGGTGATGCGCCAATAAAATCATCGACAAGATAGCGATAACTGGATCCGAAGGATGAACGCAAACGAAGCAATACGGCATAGACATCAATTGGCGCACTTGCGTTGATGACGATGTCTCTGGCGATAACGGCCTTGGTGATCGAACCCGCGCGCACAGCATCACGCGCTTGTTTCACGGCTTCCAGGTAGTGGTCAACACTCACGCCCGGTTGGACGGTGTAGCTTGCTGCCACTGCAGCGGGTTCTTGAGGCGTAACAAAATTTGGTTCTGCATCGTCCACCGTTGTCACCCATGCTCGGCCGTCGACGGATTTGACCAGGCTCACATGGGGAAGGATGAAGTCGTGCTGGTCGTTGCTGTCGAATGGAATGGCTCCCAGCAATACCGGCCCGCTTCCTGGCGACTGAACGCGGTCGTCAATTTGCAAAGAGTCAAGAAATCCCCGAGCTTCTGTTGCTGCAACTCTTGTTGCGGATGCTGAGCCGGCAATGCCAACGCCGTCGCGCACAAAAAGTGAACCGTTGCCGCCGGCGAAGCCGTTGAGATCAACCTTGTCCGATGTGAAGTCGCTGAGCGGGCGGGTAACGATTCTCATGTTGATGAGCTACGACTTTGTGGCAAGCATCAGCTGTGTCAACCCGCCGGACAACTGTTGATGGGTTGCGTCGGCAAAACCAGCCGCACGCAGTTGCTCGATCAACACGGTTGGCGAAGGCAAGTACGCAACACTTTTTGGAAGGTAGTTGTACGCGGCACGGTTCGAGAGCAGGCCGCCAATCCGGGGAACTATCTTTCCGAAATAGATTCCATTTCCGAATCGAATGAGGGGATTGGTTGGCACGCCGACATCCAACAGCGCGATTCGGCCGCCCTTCCGTGTGACACGAGCAATCTCCGTGAAGAATGTTGGAAGGTCAAGAAGATTGCGCAGCGCAAAACCGCAAGTAACACCATCGACACTGGAGTCTGGGAAGGGCAGGCGAAGTATGTCGGCCTGCGCGCGCGGTGCATTGCTGTGATCGGCGGCCAACATGCCAAACGATAGGTCGATGGAAAAAGGCGTAAGCCCCGCTTTGCGCAAGTCGATGCACATGTCGCCAGTGCCGCTTGCCAAGTCGAGAACCGAGCTCCCTTTCGGCAAATGCAAAGAACGGATGGCGCGCTTTCGCCAACGCACGTCGAGGCGAAATGTCATGATCCGATTGACCATGTCGTATCTGGGTGCGATTGCATCGAACATGTCGCGAACCGCAGCAACCTTTGCCTCGCCAACAGGAAGATCGGCGGTATCCCAGGAATTCCTGTTGTGATTGGCCGGCGGATTGCTCACGATTAGAGGCTACGACCGCATGAAGCGCCGACAAACACGCCACAATGGAGGTGCAGAGGGGGCATTGTGATTGATTTCTCATTTTCGCCAGAAGTTGAGGCCGTGCGCATGAAAGTGCGTTCATTTATGGATGAAGTGGTTCGACCCGAATGGGACGCCATCGATCAGGGCAACAGAGAACAACTAGTCAAGACCATCGTGGCTTTGCGTAAGAAGGCAAAAGAATGGAGTTTGTGGTTGCCTCACATGCCAGCCGAATGGGGTGGCATGGGCCTTGGCCCAACGGCGATGGCTGCGGTTTCTGCCGAAGCCGCCAAAGTAAGCATTGGGCCCTTCGTGTTAAACGCACAGGCTCCAGATGAAGGCAATCAACACACGTTGTTGCATTGGGCGACGCCAATGCAAAAAGAAAAATACTTGAAACCGCTTTGTGAGGGCACTGCTCGTTCGTGTTTTGCGATGACCGAACCCGAGGTTGCAGGCAGCGATCCAACGTTGATCAAAACATTTGCTTATAAAGATGGTGACGAATGGGTAATCAACGGCCACAAGTGGTTTATTTCTGGGGCACGCGGCGCGCAGTTTGCGCTATTGGTTGCCCGCACAGAGGAAGATCCCGACATGCCTCAAGCCGCCAACTCTTGCTTCATCGTCGACATACCAAGTGAAGGTTGGAATATCGTTCGCGACGTTGAGACCATGTCCGGTGGGCACAACCATTGCGAGATTCAGATCAATGATTTGCGTGTGCCAGCCGAAAACATGCTGGGCGGTAGAGGGCAAGGACATTTGCTCGGCCAGTACCGACTGGGGCCAGCACGGCTTGCTCATTGCATGCGATGGATTGGTCAGGCCGAAACAGCGCTCGACATGATGGTCGCTCGGTCTCTCGAGCGTTATTCGCACGGTTCAATTCTTGCCGAGAAGCAAGGTATCCAATGGTTGATTGCGGATTCTGCAATGGAGTTGTATCAGGGCAAGTTGATGGTTCTTCATGCTGCGTACAAGATTGAACATGGCATGGATTTCACATCTGAAGTTTCTATGGCAAAGCACTTTGTTGCCAACAGTTTGTGGCGAATTGTTGACCGAGCAATACAGGTGCATGGTGCACTTGGATACAGCACGGACACGCCATTGGCGGGAATGTTGCAACAGGCTCGTTGGAGTCGTTTCGCAGATGGTGCCGATGAGATTCATCAAATGAGAATCGCACAGCGCACTATTGCTGCATATAAAGACCATGGATCGACAAAGAAGGCAACTGGAGATTTACCCCTATGAGCAATCACAAACTGACCTTCGGCGTGTTCATGCCCCAAGGATGGAAGATGGAGCTGGTCAACATTCCTACGGCGTCTGAAAAATGGAATGCCGCGGTCCGGATTGCGCAACGTGCAGAAGAGTTGGGTTTCGATTCGATTTGGGTGTACGACCACTTTCATAACGTGCCACGGCCAGCGCACGAGGCTGTGTTCGAATGCTGGACAGTAATGGCAGCAATCAGCCAGCTAACCAGCAAGATTCGTCTAGGCCAGATGGTCGGTTGCAACTTGTACCGACCACCTGCACTATTGGCAAAAATTACCTCGACTCTCGATGTCATCTCTGGCGGTCGGGTGGATTGGGGCATTGGCGCAGGGTGGTACGAGAACGAATGCCGCGGTTACGGATATCCGTTCCCAGTTCCCAAAGAGCGCATTGCAATGTTGCGCGAATCGGTCGAGATCGTTAAGTCGATGTGGTCGCAAGAAGAGACAACGTACGACGGCAAGTACTACCAGTTGGTCCGTGCCAATTGCGATCCGAAGCCACTGCAGTCGCCGCGTCCGCCAATTTGGATCGGTGGCGGAGGCGAACAATTGACTTTGCGCGTCGTTGCGCAGCACGCGGATCATTCCAATTTCGGTGGTAGTGCCGACGAGTTTGCACGAAAGATTGAGATATTGAAGGGCCACTGCGCTGCGGTAGGCCGAGACCCGGATGAGATTGGTAAAACAACTTCGGGAGAGATTTTGATTCGCGATACAGAGAAGGAACTGCGCGAGTTTCAGATTGCTAGCGGTCGGGGAGACAATTTCGAGGCTTGGCAGGCATCAAACTTCGTCGGCACGCCCGAACAGGTTGCCGACAGGGTTCAGCAATTCATTGACATTGGCTGCACAGGTTTCATCCCGTGGTGTGTCGATTACCCGGATACGCACACTCTCGACGCCTTCGCCAAGATCATGCGCAACTATCGCTAGTTGCTAGTAGTAATAACGGAAAATTAGTTCGGCAACGCAAGAAGGCTTAGCAGCACCTTCAACTTCGAACGTAGTTTCCACACACACTTGAGCGCCGCCTGCGATGTCGTCGACGGAAACGAGTTTTGCTCCAGCACGAAGTTTTGATCCAACTGGCACTGGTGACATGAAACGAATCTTGTTTGCTCCGTAGTTGACGCCCATCTTTACGCCTTCGTTGCGCCAAATGCCTGCCATCAAAACTGGTGCTAAGGAAAGAGTGAGGTAACCATGGGCAATGGTCTGACCGAAGGGGCCTGATTTAGCCTTCTCGACGTCGAGGTGAATCCATTGGTGGTCGCCTGTTGCATCGGCGAACAACTGCACTTGCTCTTGGGTCACAGTGAGGTAGTCGCTATAGCCAAGATGCTTGCCTACATGGGCTTTGAGGTCTTCGTGGTCTTTGATAACGGTGGTCATCGGAACAGACTAGCGGTACCAAATGCGCTGATGCTCACGGCTTTGAGTGTGAAGGAGGAGGGCCACGAGGGCTACGTCGAATGCCAACGAAATGAGCGAATCGGACAGGGGGTTTTGAACGGCAATGAATCGAACAACGAATGGCGAGATTGATGCGGCAATTGCAATCTTGTATCCGATTTTGCGCTCGTTCGCCATGAGCAACCCACCTGCTGCGTAAAGGGCAACGTTGACGAGCCCAAATACAAAACCAAATCGATATGTCTCGCGAATGTAACGCAAATAGCTGTAGCCATCGAGCAGATCAATAAGGGCAAAGAATCCATCAAAATACAGGAGCCAAGTGGCTATCTGCAGTGTCTGGGGCTGCATCCGATCGAACCATCGCTTGAAATTGATTTGCTGCACGGGATCATTATTGCAGACATAGCCTGTGGATATGCGTTCGGGCTTTGTGTCATTTGTTGGTAGACCAAATGTCGGCAAGTCAACACTGTTAAATGCTATTTGCAAGAAAAAAGTGAGCATTGTTTCCGACAAACCGCAAACTACACGTACCCGGGTTCGTGGAGTAGTGACGAACGAAGACACTCAAGTGGTTTTCGTAGATACTCCCGGATTGCACAAAGCAGTCAGTGCGCTCGGAGAGCGTGTAAATGCAACGGCACTCGAGTCGACGAAGGATGTCGACGTTGTGTGTCTCGTGATTGATGCAACCGCGCCATTCGGCGCAGGTGACAAGTGGGTCAGCAGTCATATCGATATGTCGAAAGCAATCGTGGTGCTGAACAAGGTTGACAAGGCTGGTCCAACGAAGGTGCTGAAGCAATTGACCGCGCTCAGCCAGTTGAACGCCGCCGAATACTTTCCGGTTTCGGCCGCAACAGGCGAAGGCGTCGAGGTTCTGATGCGCTATCTGCAAAGCAAGATGCCGGAAGGTGAGATGTTGTACCCGGCCGACATGGTGTCAGAGACCCCAGAATCCACTTGGATAGCCGAACTTGTTCGCGAACAGTTGCTGGTTTATACCAATCAAGAATTGCCGTATTCCATTGCAACTCGAGTCACTGAATGGGAGCCACCGCGTGTGCGCGTTGAGATAGTCGTAGAACGTGAGAGCCAAAAGGGAATGGTCATTGGCAAAGGTGGTGCCATGTTGAACGTTGTTGGTACGAACGTACGCAAGCAACTGCCGAAAGGCATGTTTCTAGAACTAGCAGTTGTTGTGGACAAGAACTGGCAGCAGCGAGCCGAACGAGTTGAACGACTTGGCTACTAATCGCCAACAATAATGTTGGTGTAATCGTCAAAAGTCACGGGCTCGCCAGCACTGCTGAGATCACCGCGGCCTCGCGGTACCACAATCGCTCTTCCGTCCACGTAAAAGACAACCTGACCGATACCTGGGCGGCTTGTCAACGTCAACACGATCTGAGCGATAGCAAGTCGTTGGTCCCCAGCCGACAAAGAGTTAAGAAAAGTTCGGGTGGCGTTTACTGTTGCTACACCCCGGTCGACGTTGACGCTTGCTTGAAGTGTCGATGGGATTGCGCTTCTGAGTCCGTCATTATTTGCGTCGTCAATCAAGCCTTCGGTAAGTGCGGTGAGCGTTCCATTTGCATCCACCGGGCTTTTTACTAAACGTTGAACCTTGGTGATGGAGGAATTTCGTATGAAGTACAAATCCACCTGTTCGTATTCGGTGCCTGGTGGGTCCGAAGATTGCGGGGAGGTCGTAGTGGGTGATTGTGGGACGGTTGTTTGTGCCGCGCCCAGGTCAAATGGAATTTCGTCGGTCGAAATCGTTTCGAAGGCGCCACTGTTCGGCACCGAACACGCGGTCAACAACAAACAACAAAGTGCGATTGGCACGTGCCTACGCATGCTCGCCGTCCTTTTCGTCAATGTCTTGCCTTTGTATGATTCGCAATACGGTGACGCAAAAACGTGCACCACCCGTTGGTGACGTCTCGACGACAGCATCGCCGCCCAAAGCGCGGGCATGTTCTCGCACAATGGCTAATCCCAACCCGCTTCCTGTGCTGTTCCGAGATGGTGTGCTGCGGGCGAAACGATCAAATATGCGCTCACGTTCGCTGAGTGTGACCCCGATTCCGGAGTCATCAACTGTTAGTACGAAATAGTCGCCGTTTCGATCAAGACCGACCCGAATTGCGCCACCACCATGATCTCGAGCATTTTCGAGAAGGTTGAGCAAGATTCGTTCTATTCGTCTTCGGTCAATCAGCGTTTCATCTTCGCCGAACCCATTTGGCTCGACGCCTCGGACAGATGATTGGAATGGCACGGTTGAAAACCCATAGTGCGACATGATTCGATCTATCAAGTCCGACAAGCGGAGGTATTCCAGGCTTGATTCGCTCGCTCCCGCGTCTAAGCGAGAGAGCTCGAGAAGATCTAGCACCGTTCGGTCAAACCGCTTCACTTGTGATGCCGTTATGTCGATGGCTTGTTGATTGCGTTCGGAGAATTCATTTTTTCGGGAAACCAACACATCAACAGCAGCAGAAAGTGCAGTTACTGGTGATCGCAATTCGTGGCTTACATCACTAGCAAAACGTTGTTCGCGCTCGATCCGCAACTGAACGGCGTCGGCCATGTTGTTGAAAGAACTGACCAATTGATCCAAGTCACTATCAGATTCGTTATCAAGACGCGTGTCCAGCCCACCCGTTGCGATGTTGTTTGCCGCAGCCGCCACGCGGCTTAAGGGACGAAGTACATTGCGGCTTGTTGAAAAACCTAGGAATCCTGCAGAAAAGGTGATGATGAGTACGCCGATAATGAGAGTTGTTTGAATGGTCCGAAGTGTTGTTTGCACATCCGTCAGCGGAAACGCTTCGAAATACTGCACGCCAAGTGAAGGAATTGCCACGCCGATTCCTTCGTAGGGCCTACCGTCAAAAGTGAAACGCTGTCGGCCGGTCTGGCCAGCGATGGTGCGACGAAGTAGTTCGTTCGGTAAATCAGTTTGAGTGAATCGGAGCGGCTCTTGGGCATAGAACGCGGACGACTGTGAATCGGTTGCGTTCAGATGAAACACCGCGTATCCACCTCGCTCGCTTCTGATGTTGGTGATCATGTCTGCGATGTTGTCTCGATCGGTCGAAACAACCGTGCGCACTAATTGGGCATTGTTAAAGGCCTGCCGCTGAGCAACTTCACTTCGTTGCCCAAGCAAATATGTGCGTGTGCTTGCGTAGGTGACCACGCTGAGGAGTAGACCGGCGGCAAAGGCAGCAAGACTGAAAAAGAGAACCATACGGCCACGCAGACCAGTGAAGAATGCGCGAAAAACCCTGGTATCCATCAGATCAGCATGGCGCAACAGGGAAGCCTTTCGCCATTGCGTTGAGCAGGAACCGGCGGGGCCCAAGGGGGAGCATGGGTTCCCGCCGGTTCGATACCCAATTCTCCACTCCTCAATTGACATTCACAGCCGATTTGTGTGCTTTTTAGGTAACAATTTGCGACCATCGGGCAGAATGCATACCTGTGCATACCCTGTTGTTTGTCGAGGACGACCCAGCAATTCGAGTGGCATTGCGTCTGGCGCTTGAAGACGAGGGCTACGTGGTGGTGGAGGCCGAGGATGGCCTGACCGGAATGCGCCTGTTCGCTGAACACGCGATCGACTTGGTTCTGCTCGATTTGAGACTTCCCGATATTTCGGGTTTCGAAGTGTGCCGACAGCTACGTCAAACCAGCATTGTCCCGATCATCATGGTCACCGCTCAGACCGACACCCACGATTTGGTTGCTGGATTAGAAGCTGGCGCGGACGATTATGTAACGAAGCCGGTTGTAGCCAAGGAATTGGCTGCGCGAATACGTGCGGCACTGCGGCGTACAACGTTGACTGATTCAAATCATTCAGGTGCCGCCAACGCTGTATCCCAATTCGGCGATATCGAATTGTCGAGAGAGCTGAGTGTGGTGCGAAAAGCTGGAGTAGAGGTTTCTTTAACGAAGACCGAGTACAACCTGCTTGTTGAGTTCGCAGATCATCCCAACATGGTTCTGTCGCGAGACCAATTGCTCGAGCGTGTTTGGGGTTATGAATATCTAGGTGATAGTCGGCTGGTGGATGCGCACATTCGTCGCCTGAGAGTGAAGATCGAGAAACAACCGGATGACCCGAAGATCATTTGCACTGCGAGAGGAATGGGTTATCGACTTATTCCGCGTTGATTATTTGCTGTAAAAACGATTGGACCTCTTTGATCTCGATGGTTCGTTTCATCGGTGGAAGTACCGAACCGAGTCGTTTTCCGTAACCTTTCGTGGCCAATCTGGGGTCCAGTATTGCGACGACTCCAGAATCGTTTTGCGATCTAATGAGACGACCCGATGCTTGCGCTAGGGCTGTCGCGGCAAGCGGAATATCGATTTCGTTGAACCAGTTCTTACCAACCACATCACGTCGTGCACTGAGGAGTGGGTCGTCTGGTCGGGGAAAGGGGATCTTGTCGATGATGACGAGGCTTAAGGCGCGCCCGGGTACATCGACTCCCTGGAAAAAACCCGCCGTCGCAAATAGACAAGATTGTTCGTCGTCGCTAAACGCATTGATCAAAGCCATTTTCGGCAGTTGATCCTGACGGAAGATGTTGAACGGGAGTCGCTTCTCCATTTCGTCAGCAGCCAAATGCATGGCTCTGTAGGTGGTAAAGAGTGCGAGGGTTCGTCCGCCAGCAAAATTGATAAGGCGTTCGATTTCGTCATGAACCGAGTCGTCGCGACGTGGATCATTCGGCTCTGGTAGGTGCTTGGCGCAGTACAGCATCGCTGTGTTCTCGTAGTCAAACGGGCTTCCCACATCGATGATGTCGACAGATTCTGGGTCGAGTCCGATGCGGCTTGGCATAGCCAGCGGAATAGTTGCACTTGCCAAAATGGCAAGCCGTTTGCTCCACACCCCAGCATCCATGGATGGTCCGACATTGAGCGGCGCAATTTCCAACGAACACCGTTCGACGGTTCCTGACACAAACGCAACTTGGGATTTGCCCGCCGTTAGGCACATGTCCACAGCATCGATAACACGGTTTGCAAGCATTTGTGCACGCAAGATCTTCTGTTTTGCTTTGTCGTCCTTGCTGTCGATCGCGCGTAGTGCTTGTACGGCTTGATCGATTTTTAATCGAACATCCACCAATGCCGCGCCGATGGCGGGAGGAAATGGTAGATCAACACGCTTGCCGACATATGGAACGAGGCATGCGTTGAAATCGTGTGCAAGAAGCTGTAGCGCATTTGTAAGCGAATCTTCGCGAATGATTGCGCGAAATGCGGTAATCACTCCGTTAATGCGCCCAGAACCTATCGATGTGCTGACGGTGTTACTGATTACGTCTTCAAGTTGATGTGCCTCGTCGAAGACAACAACATCGTGTTCTGGCAAGAGCTCGCCATTCATTGCAATGTGCAATCCGTAAATAAACGTATTGACAATAACTACGTCCGAAAGGGTGGCCGATGCTCGCGCTTGTTCGGAGAAGCACCTATCCGCTGCGGGGCAACGTTGCGCGCCTGGGCACTCGTCGCTACCAACGCTGACTAACCGCCAGGCCTTTTCGCTTGGGCTCCACGTCAAATCACCCTGGTCGCCAGTTTCGGTCTCGTCGGCCCATTCAATCAACTTTCGTACTTCGGCTTTCACCGCTGCGCTCGTGTCGTCCAGATCTAGTTTCGCCTGCTTGGGGGATTCCATCTCGTCCAGTCGTTGACGACATAGGTAGTTGTTGCGACCTTTTAGAACAGACCACGTAACTGTTCGATCAAGCTCGCGCTCCAGGATGGGAATGAGCTGTGGTAGGTCGTGTGCCGCAAGTTGGTCTTGCAAAGCCTTTGTGTAGGTAGAAACCACAATTCGTTTGCCGGAAGCGATGAGCGGCACCAAATAGCCAAGTGTTTTCCCGGTTCCCGTACCAGCCTGCACGATGAGATGGCGATTGGTGTTGACTGCGTTTGATACAGCCATCGCCATATCATTTTGTCCCTGGCGTTCCTCTGTGTTCGGAAGCGTGTCGGTTACTTTGCGAAGTAACTCAACAACTTCGCGCTCACGCATCAAGTAATGCCAATGCAGCGTCTAAATCGGCGGCATCAAAATCTGGCCATGGTCGTTGCGTGAAATAGACAGCAGCATGGTTGATTTGCCAAAGTAAAAAATTGGAGATGCGTGATTCGCCAGAAGTTCGTACGAGCACGTCAACTGGTGGCATCTGTGCAAGGTATAGGCGTTCTTCGATTGACTGCTTGGTGACCGCAAACATCTCGCTTTTCGACTTTCGCACTGCGCGTGCAAGTTCGGCACGGCTGCCGTAATCAAAAGCAACGGTCAGCGTCATACCAGTGTTGGAGGCAGTGTCGGCAATTGCTTGTCTGATGGCTTTCTGTACGTAAAGCGGCGTTTTCGAGCCGGGTTCGTCGAATGGGCGACCGATCCATTGGACGCGCACATTGTTGGCGTTGAGTTCCTCAATGCGCCCGAATAGTTGCTTGTGAAGGGCAAGGATGTGGCGTACTTCGGCTTTAGGTCGAACCCAGTTTTCTGTAGAGAACCCGAACACGGTTAACCATCCAACTTTGCGTTTGGAGGCTTGGCGAACGACCTCCGCAAGGTTCTCTTCACCTGCCGTGTGGCCTGCAGTGCGAGGGAGCCCTCGTTTCTTGGCCCAGCGGCCGTTGCCGTCCATGATGCATGCCACGTGAACCCCATGAGCGGACCGGACGGGGTGTATTTCGTTTGCCATGTGAGCACTCACACTAGTGATGGCTCGTGCGACAATGGTGAGATGTTGTCCGTAGCCACT
>CAINLH010000356.1 GCA_903850275.1 uncultured Acidimicrobium sp. | reverse complement strand
TGTCACCGCTGCTCAATAACAAGCTGCTCATTGTTTTCGTGTTGTTGTTCTCTGTTGCCTTCGTGGTTGCCGGCCTGTTTGGCGTGGTGCTCTACCGCAAATCGCTTATTGGCGCCCAGCGGGGGATAAGCCGCACGAAAAAGAAAACGAAACGGCGTTAGGAAAAAGAACAGTTTTTGTTTCCTAAAGTTCACCTAAAAATTGCATCTTTTTTGCTCTAGCGAAAATCGCCATTCATTTGGCTCGTTTACCTTGCGTGCAACAACCACATCAAGGGAGAACAACAATGAGCGAAGAATTCAGCAATCATTCAGATAACCGCGAGTTCGAAGATGTTTTGAACACGTACATGTCGCGCCGCAAACTTATTGTTGGCAGCCTCGCAGGCGCAGCACTCACATTTATGGGCGGCTCGGCCGCATCGGCATCGGCTGGTAAGGGTGCAGTTACTGGCGCAAAGGTTGCAGCCAAGGCACCAAAGATCGGCTTCACTTCCATCCCGCTGCAGAACAGCGCGATGCCAACAATCGCTCCCGAATACGAATACAGCGTGCTCATCCCTTGGCGCGAGAAGCTTGACGGCAGCGGCAAGTCATTCGAATACGCCGGTTTCACCGCCGAACAGCAAGAGAAGAGCATCGGTATTGGCCACGACGGCATGTGGTATTTCGGCGATGACAAGAAGGGCTTGCTCTGCATCAACCACGAGTACGGCACCACGCCGCACATCATGGGCAAAAAGTTGCCAACAAGCCTCGAAGAGGTTCGTCTGTCGCAGGCCGCACACGGAATGTCCGTCGTAGCCATCGAGAAGTCTGGCAACAAGTGGAAGATTGCAAAGAGCGCAAAGAACCGTCGCATCCACGGCAACACGGTTGCCAAGATGAGTGGCCCTGCAGCAACGAGCGCATTGCTCGTCAATGCCGCCGGCAACAAAGTGCAAGGAACGCTGAACAACTGTGCAAACGGAAAAACACCTTGGGGCACATACCTCACCTGCGAAGAAAACTTCAATGGATATTTCGGTACCACGTCCACAACGTGGAAGCCAAGCGCAGAGCACACTCGTTATGGCATCGTTGCTGCTGGTTTCGGTTACGACTGGCACAAGTTTGATCCACGATTCGACTTGGCAAACGCTTCTTATACGAACGAAGTCAACCGTTTCGGTTGGGTAGTCGAAGTAGACCCCAACGATCCGAAGTCAGCACCGATCAAGCGCACCGCATTGGGCCGCGTTAAGCACGAAGGCGCCGAACTGGTTGTTGGTAAAGGTGGCCGCGCAGTGGTGTACATGGGCGACGACGAGCGTTTCGACTACGTGTACAAGTTTGTTTCGCGTGCCAACTGGAAGACGATGATCAAAGAAGGCGTGAGCCCACTGGACGAAGGAACGCTGTATGTTGCTCGTTTCAACGACGATGGCACCGGTGTCTGGATCGAACTGAGCCCAAAGACCGCACAGCTTTCTTCATGGACATTGGACAAGATTCTTGTGCACACCCGCTTGGCAGCCGATGCTGTGGGCGCAACCAAGATG
>CAINLH010000355.1 GCA_903850275.1 uncultured Acidimicrobium sp. | reverse complement strand
GACATCACACCTGAAGCGACCGAGCAAGTGTGCGAAAAAATGATGCCGGGCTTCGGCGAGTTAATGCGCCAAGTAAGCCTGCAGGTGGTACCGACTGCAATCTTGTCGCGTCAGACTGCTGGCATTCGAGGCTCGTCTCTGATTATCAATTTGCCGGGAAAGCCCTCTTCAATTTCCGATTGCCTCACCGCGGTGTTACCAGCGTCGCCGTATTGCATCGACATCATCGGTGGCGCACATCTTGAAGTTGGCAACGGGCTCGAAGCCTTTCGCCCAAAATCAAAATAACGATTACTTGCTGGCGTCGTACGCCTGACCGGCAGCTTTTGGTGCACGACTGCGGCCAACAAAGCCTGCCACTACAACGAGCGTCACGATGTAAGGAGCCATCAACAAGAATTCGGACGGGATGCCTGTATCCAAGTTGGACATCTTCAACTGAATGGCTTCGGCCAAACCAAACACCAATGCTGCGGTGAGTGCGCCCACTGGGTGCCAGCGGCCGAAGATCACCGCGGCAAGAGCAATAAATCCGCGACCACTCGTGATGTTTTGATCAAACCGCCCAACCGTGCCGATGGGCCACCAAGCACCACCAATACCCGCAATTGCACCGGCCAGCCACACGTTGCGATATCGCAGCTTGAGCACATCGATACCCAAAGTGCCCGCAGCCTGCGGGTACTCACCTATCGCGCGAGTGCGAAGCCCCCATCGTGTTCGATACATAAACCACGTAGTGGCCGCTACGGCAAAGAACGAGAAGTACACAAAGTATGTTTGCGTAAACAAAGCCACACCAATCACTGGAATGTCGCTGAGCAACGGCACGGCATAAGGCGTAAACGGCTTGACAATGTTGTATTCGGGATACGGAGTGAGCACGCGTTGAGACAAAAAGCTTGTTAACCCGAGTGAAAAGAAGTTGATGGCGAAACCAACAATCACCTGGTCGACGCGGAAGCGAATGGCGAACACTGCGAGCAAGGCCGAAAGCCCCACGCCCATTGCCATCGCACCCAGCACGCCAACCCAAGGGCCGTAGAGCGAACCCAATACGGAACCGGCAAACGCTCCGCCAAGCAACTGACCTTCAATTGCGATGTTGATTATTCCGCTGCGCTCACACAAGATGCCAGCGATGGCGCCAAGCGTGATGGGAACGCTGCGAGTTACGGTGTCTTGCAACATGCCAGTGAGGTTGAACGAACCTCCGGATGTTGCCCACGCCAAGAACCCAACGACGAACATTGCCGTTGCGAATGCCAGCACCAGGTTTGTCCACTTGCCAAAGCCCCGATACAACTGAATTGCACCGAGCGCACCAAGCAATACTGCAAGAGCCTGCGCAAAAGGCTGCGCTGGCAGTACAAGCGTGAACGAATCGACAAGCTTGAACCCTGCATCGCCTGGCCGAGCAGACAAGAAGAAGGCCGAAACAAGCGCAAGAAAGATAAGTGACATGCCCACATTGCGCGCGCGCTTCTTCTGCTCCAGCGACAACATCGGCGTTGCAATCTCGGCTGTGCTCATGAGCCCCACCCCCTAAATGTTTGGCCAGCAGTGACAGTTGCATTCTTGGTTCGCCAAATTGTCTTCACCAACAACGGAGCGGCAATAAACATGACAATGAGCGCACGCAACACAATGATTAAGTCGATGGGCACATCACTATTTGTCTGCATCTGGCGACCACCCGCCTGCAATGCCCCAAACAAAATTGCGGCAACGAATGTGCCGAGCGGCGTGGACTGACCGAGGAGCGCAATGGCAATCGCATCAAAACCAATATTTCCTGCGAAGTTAGTTGACGCATATCCGTACGTGCCCAACACCTCAGCCGCACCCGCCAAACCAGCGAACCCACCGGCGAACATCATTGACAGCACAGTGAGCCGCTTGACATGCATACCCGCGTATGTGGCCGCATCCGCATTAAGGCCATAGGCGCGAAATTCAAAACCCGTTGTTGAATATTTGAGGAACCACCAGTACGCCAGCACTGCAGCTATAGCAACGATGAACCCGATGTGCGCAATCAAATCAGAGCGGCCATCCAAGAAGCCAAACAGCCGCGGCATACGCCCCTCAACGCTTACCAATTTGGAAATTGGGTCAGTTCGATCTTCGCGTTGAAACAAATCCGTCTTGAGCAGCCACAAGATAAGAAACGCCGCAATGTTGTTCAACATGATTGTGGTGATTACTTCGTGCGCACCCGTGCGAGCCTTCAAGATGCCAGGAATAGCCCCGAAGATTGCGCCACCCACTGCCCCTGCAATGATTGCGAGCGGAACCTGGATGTAGCCGGGCCCGTCCATTGCAAAACCAACCCACAGGGCGGTCATGCCACCGGCAAGCATTTGGCCAGTTGCACCGATGTTGAAAAGGCCCGCCTTAAATGCAATCGCGACAGAGACTCCACACAAGATAAGTGGAGTGGAACTATT
>CAINLH010000354.1 GCA_903850275.1 uncultured Acidimicrobium sp. | reverse complement strand
CAGCGCGTGGTTATTGCCATGGCTCTCGCATCAAACCCACGCCTCTTGGTGATGGACGAACCCACCACCGGCCTTGACGCAACGGTAGAAGCCGAAGTACTCGATCTCGTTCGCACCCTGCGCAAAGAGACCGGCACTTCCGTGTTGTTCATCAGCCACAACTTGGGCGTTATTCGCACCATGTGCGACCGAATCGGAGTGTTGTACGCAGGTTCGCTTGTCGAGGAAGGCCTCACAGAAACGGTTCTCTCCAAGCCAACCCACCCGTACACGGTTGGATTGCTGCGCTGTATCCCGCGCGGCGGCCTAAACAAAACAGCAGACCGACTCGACACGATCGTAGGAACACCGCCCGCGCTTGGCTCGACACTTCCTGGTTGCGTGTTTGTCGATCGTTGCACCATTGCGCAAGACAAGTGCCGCACTTCAATACCAGAACTTATCGACGTCGGCTCAAAACACTTCAGCCGTTGCTACTTTCACGAGCAGGCTTTCAATCTGCCGCGCGCGGTTGACGGCGTCGGGGAAAATACTCGTGCAACACCAGTATCCATCCAGCAGAAGTCAACGCTTCTCGACGTCAACAACGTTTCAAAAACTTTCGTTCAAGACAAGACAGACGTCAAGGTGCTCGTTGACGTTTCGTTGCACCTCCAAGCCGGCGAAACACTTGGCTTAGTCGGCGAATCCGGTTCGGGCAAAACAACTCTTGCTCGAGTGTTGCTTGGCATTATTGCCAACGACGCAGGCGGCTCGGTTGCACTCAACGGCAGCACACTTGGCACCACGCTGAAAGAACGCAGCGCCGCCGAAGTTGGCGCCATTCAGATTGTCTTCCAAAACCCAGACTCCGCGCTGAACCGTCGCCACTCGGTCACCCGCATTGTTTCTCGCGCCGTCCAAAAACTGACAGGCGCATCCAAAGACACCGCAGACGATCGCGCGCAGTCGTTGCTCAGCGACATGAGCGTGGATCCGTTGTTGCACAGCGTGAAGCCAACGCAGCTTTCGGGCGGTCTCAAGCAGCGCGTGGCTATCGCTCGTTCATTCGCCGGCAAACCGCAACTGATTGTTTGCGACGAACCAACTTCGGCGCTCGACGTTTCGGTGCAAGCAAACATCTTGAACCTGTTGGTGGATTTGCAGTCGCGCGAGAACGTTAGTTACGTGTTCATCTCGCACGACCTAGGTGTCGTCAGATATATCTCCGACCGCATTGCGGTGTTGTACCTCGGTCGAATCATGGAACTTGGTAACGCCGAGACGGTGTTCGCTGGCCCACATCACCCGTACACCGAAGCCTTGGTTTCTAGCGTGCCCGACATCGAGGGTGCACAACGTGTGCGCATTCGACTTGGTGGCGAAGTGCCAAGCCCCGCAAACCCTCCAACCGGTTGTGTTTTGAACCCGCGCTGCCCGCGTATGGCAGGCAGCGGTGTCGAGCACTTGTGCACCTCTGTTGAACCCTCGCTCACAGAAGTTGAGCCTGGTCACTTCATGCGCTGCCACATACCGTTCGATCAATTACGCACGACGCAAGCTTGATTTTTCTTCACCGCTGCTAGCAGAAGTTAGCGCTGATATACCTGCAAATAATGAGTTTGCTGGCTTGACT
>CAINLH010000353.1 GCA_903850275.1 uncultured Acidimicrobium sp. | reverse complement strand
CATCGCAACCGAGAATTTGTATCCAGGCCGCTTTCGCTACGTTGACGAACTGCAAAAACTTGGCGCCGATGTTCGCATAGACGGCCACCATGCAGTGGTCCGCGGGGTAGAGAAGTTGATGGGCGCCTCGGTAAACGCCCCCGACATTCGTGCCGGCGCTGCTCTAGTGGTTGCCGGCCTTGTCGCCGATGGCCAAACCATCATTAACGACATTCATCACATCGATCGCGGCTACGACGATCTTGTTGGGCGCCTGGCAGGTATTGGCGCCAAAATCACGCGCCAGTAACAGGGCCTTCGGCGTCTTCTGACGCCCTCTGGGCAGCCTGGCGCTCGGCACGGCGTGTTGCTTGCCACAACACCAGCACGATCACGGCAATGGGCGCCGCAACGAGCAAGATTTCATCCCAACCACCCTGATGAGCAAGCACCCCCGTATCGTAGAGGCAACGCAATGAAGTGGAGTATTCAGTGAGCATGCAAACCCAAGTTGAGGAGACCATCGAGGTCATCCGTCCCGCCCTGCAAGCAGACGGCGGCGACATCGTGCTCAAAGAAGTGGACGAAGCAACTGGCATCGTCAAAGTCACACTCATCGGCGCGTGCGGAACATGCCCGGCATCCGACCAAACGTTGAAAGCCGGTATCGAGCGAATCATGCGTGATCGTGTCGACGGCGTCACCGAGGTCGTGGCGGTCTAACCCGGTGGCAAGTCGCACATCCGACCCCGCTGAACTCTTTACCAGCGCACTCTCCGGCGATCGGGGCGCACTTGCTCGATTGCTCTCGCTCATCGAACGCGGCGGGCAAGATGCGCGAACCATTGGCCGCCTCACCTATCCAAAAAGTGGAAACGGTTACACCGTAGGCATCACTGGTGCGCCTGGTGCTGGCAAGAGCACACTCACAAGCGCAACCATCGGTCATCTTCGCAAACAACAATTGCAAGTTGCCGTCTTAGCGATCGACCCGTCGTCTCCATTTACGGGCGGCGCGATTCTTGGCGACCGAGTTCGTATGCAAGACCACGCCACCGACACAGGTGTGTTCATTCGCAGCATGGCAACGCGCGGTCATCTTGGTGGTTTGTCACTTGCAACTAGCGAAGCCATTCGCTTGCTTGATGCAGTTGGTTGCCCATGGATTTTGGTAGAGACAGTTGGAGTGGGCCAGGTTGAAGTTGAAATTGTTGGCAAGGCCGACACCACTGTTGTTGTTGTCAACCCGGGCTGGGGCGACTCGGTGCAAGCAAACAAAGCCGGACTCATGGAAATCGCCGACGTCTTTGTGATTAACAAAGCCGATCGAAAAGGCGCGGAGGAAACCCGACGCGACTTGGAACAAATGCTCGACTTGTCCGATCTCTCACACGATGCATGGCGCCCACCAATCGTGCAAACAAGCGCTGTGTCTGCCGAAGGCGTGCCCGAGTTTTGGGACACGGTTATTCAACATCGCGAATTCATTCAAGCCAACGGCATTCTTGCCAAACGGCGAGCATTTCGACTTCGCGAAGAATTGAGCGAAATCGTTCAGCGGCGCCTGGAATTACGTGCCCGCGACATTTGCACCGGCGATCAATGGGACAAGCTGCAACAACAAGTTCTCGACCACGTGATCGACCCATGGGCTGCCGCCGACGACATGCTGAAAGGCATTGGCGCGTAAGTTTCAATGAAGTTTCGTCTTGAACCTGAAGTTCGTCCCGTCGTTACATCCGCGCTTGCCCTCAGCGGCGCAGTTGGTGTTTTCGCCTTAGCCTTCGGCGTGCTTGCTGTTGGCGCAGGCGCCAATGTTTGGCAAGCATGTGCACTCAGTTTCTTTACGTTCACGGGTGCATCGCAAATGTCTGCAATGTCGGTCATTGCATCTGGGGGCACAGTTGGTGGCGCGCTTGGCGGCGCACTGCTGCTTGCCGGCCGCAACGGCGTGTATGGGCTTGCGTTGTCCCCACATTTCAAGGGCTCACTTGTAAAGCGTTTACTTGCTGCCCACTTCGTTATCGACGAGACAACAGCCATGATGACGGCGCAAACAAATCCGCGCCTGCAAAAGATTGCATTCTGGACCACCGCTATTGCCTTATTTAGTTTGTGGAACTTGGGAACCTTGTT
>CAINLH010000352.1 GCA_903850275.1 uncultured Acidimicrobium sp. | reverse complement strand
TTGCTCGCCTTCTTTCACGCCAACTCGTGCGGCATCGTTTGGATGCATTTGCAACGTGCAACGTGGTTTGCCTTTTACCAACACTTCGATGTTGTGCATCCACGAATTGTTTGATCGAAGATGACGACGGCCAACTAACACCAACTGCTCATCATCAACCTCGTGCATCGATTGCTCGAGGCGCGGCAAGTCGGCAAGCAGCGCTGGCGGCGCAAGCTCCACTTTGCCACTGACGGTGCGCAACATCTCTGGCAGTCGTGGCTCGAGTGGCCCAAAGTCGATGCCGTGCGGGTGTTGCTTCATGTGCTGCAGGCTGATGCCATTGGCGTTTTCACCAAACCCATCGCCATATGGCCCTGTGCGCAACATCAAATCCAACATGCGGTCTGCCCCGCGCGCGCCCTTTGCATCAAGTTGTTCGCGCACCTGCTCGGCCGTTAATCCATTAGTTGGCGAAGAAGAATCTTTCATGATGCTTCCAATAAATGCATCAAGTGTGAAGTCGTCAACAACTGCTGGGTCGACACCTGCGCCCATGCCTTGCGCAATGCCTGCAATCTTCAAAAAGATTTCCCACTCGTCTGGCTGCGAAGGATCGCGTTCGAAAACTGGCTCGCTGTAATTGGCAACGTTACGAATTGAAAAACCAGTAAACACCAAATCGAAATGACTTCGCTCCAGATGCGATGGCGGCGGCAAAATCACATCTGCATAACGAGTTGTTTCGTTCAGATAAATGTCGACCGAAATCATGAACTCGAGCGACTTCATTGCATCTTCCAACGCCAGCGTGTTTGGCGTAGACAACACGGGGTTACCGCCCGCCGTAATCATCACCTTGATTTGCCCATCGCCCGGAGTTGCAATTTCTTCTGCCAAAACACTGACGGGGTATTCGCCTAGCGCTTCCGGAAACTTGCGCACCCGCGAATATCCACGACCAATCTGGAAGCCCTTTCCCGAGCCTTTTGCGCCACGCGTTGTTGGGTTACCCGCAGCAGGGGTTGGAAACATGACGCCACCCTCGCGATCCAGGTTTCCCGTAATGGTGTTGACCACATCTACCAACCAGCTGGCGGTTGTGCCGAAGCTGACGGTGCACGTGCCAATGCGTCCGTAAACCAAGGCCTTGTCGGCCGCGGCAAACTCGCGCGCCAAACGCTTAATAGTTTCTGCGTCTACGCCCACCGCTTTCGCCACCGCTTCTGCAGTAAACGCCGCAAGCGCTGGTGGCAATACGTCAAGCCCCGCAATGTGCGGCCTCACGTGATCACCAACATTGGCCAAGCCCTCGCTGAAAATGGTGTTCGCAATTGCCGCCAACAGCAGCGCGTCTGCGCCCGGGCGAATGGCAATCCATTCGTCGGCGTTTTCTGCCGTCTTGCTCTTGCGCGGGTCGATCACTACAAGTTTTCCACCGCGTTCGCGCATTGCTTCCAAGCGGCCTGGGAAATCTGGCGCGGTGCACAAGCTGCCGTTAGACGCATATGGGTTTGCACCCAACATCAAGATGTAATTGGTGCGATCAAGATCGGGTATCGCAACAGAAGCTGCTGTTCCAAACATGTAGCCCGAACTCACTTGCTTCGGCACCTGATCGACCGACGATGCACTGAATCGTTGCTTGGTGCCAAGCGCCTGCAACCACACTCGGTTGTAAATCAATGGCGACAAGTTGTGCGCATTTGGATTACCCAAGTACACGCCAACAGCGCCGCGACCATGCTTCTCGATTACACCCATGAGCCCGCGCTCAACTTCTGCCCACGCTTCATCCCACGTCACTTCAACGTGTTTGCCATCGCGCTTGATCATTGGTTTGCGAAGACGGTCTGGGTCTTCGTGCAGTTGCTTCAGCGTGCTGCCCTTCGGGCAAATGAAACCTTTACTAAATACGTCGTCACGGTCGCCTCTGATTCGAGCAACGGCC
>CAINLH010000351.1 GCA_903850275.1 uncultured Acidimicrobium sp. | reverse complement strand
AGTAACGGTGAGGTCGGCTTCGATACCGCCACGCTCGTTGAGCCACTGCGTGTACACCAGCTTGCCAACGGGAACAGACATGTCGTTTGCCGAAACATTGTTGATGATCGCTTCGGCGTCTTCGCCTTCCAAGACAAATTTGCCGAACGATGATTGATCGAACATGGCAACTGCTTCGCGGGTCGCGCGGCACTCTTCTGCCGAGTATTCAAACCAGTTTTGGCGGCCATAGGTGTATTCGTATTCGGCTTTTTTGCCTTCGGGTGCAAACCAGTTGGTTCGCTCCCAACCTGCAACTTCGCCGAAGCAGGCGCCCTTTGCTGCAAGACGGTCGTGCAACGCGGAGCGGCGAACTCCACGGGCAGTTTCTGGTTGACGGAATGGCCAATGCATTGCGTACAACAAACCGAGCGACTCGACGGTGCGATCGTGCAGGTAATTGCGATTGCTTTGGAATGGCATCACGCGGCGTACATCGACGTCCCACAGATCCATTGGTGGACGACCATCCACGATCCAGTCGGCAAGCACCTTGCCTGCGCCACCCGATGACTGAATACCGATCGAGTTGAAACCTGCAGCAACAAACAAGCCAGGAACCTCTGGTTGCTCGCCAAGCAGGTACCTGTCGTCTGGCGTAAACGACTCGGGACCATTGAAAAACAGACGAATGCCGGTTTGAGAAAGCAACGGCATGCGATGTGTTGCATTTTCCACAAGCGGCGCAATGTGTTCGAAGTCTTCCGGCAGTGAAGTAAACGAAAACTCTTCAGAGATACCCTTCATGCCCCATGGCTTTGCAACTGGTTCAAACCAGCCCACCAACAACTTGCCTGCGTCTTCTTTGAAATATCCGCAACCGTCTTGGTCGCGCAACACCGGCATCGTTGGCGAGATTCCCTCAACGGCCTCGGTGACGATGTAAAAGTGCTCGGCTGCATGCAACGGAACTGTTGCGCCAACTGCGTCGCCCAACTCGCGCGCCCACATTCCGGCGCAGTTCACCACTGCATCAGCCCTAATCATTTCGCCGTCGGCAATTACGCCAACTGCTCGGCCGCCTTCAATAACAATTCGTTCAACCTTTACGTTCTCAAAAATTTTGACACCATGCGAGCGCGCACCCTTTGCAAGCGCTTGCGTCACGTCGATTGGGTTGACGACACCGTCTCCTGGCAAGTGCACCGCACCAACCAAGTCGTCCACTCGGGCAAGTGGCACTAAATCTTTTACGTCGGCAGGAGTAATGACGTTGACGGGCAAACCAAACACTCGCGCCATCGATGCACCGCGCTTCAACTCTTCGAAGCGTTCCTCGTTTGGCGCAATCGCAACCGAACCACGTTGCTGAAAGCCAGTTGCCTGACCAGTTTCCTCTTCCAATGTGGCAAACAGGTTTGTGGTGTACTGCGCGAGGCGCGTGAGGTTTTGTGTTGCTCGCAACTGCCCAACCAAACCGGCTGCGTGCCATGTGGTTCCGCTCGTGAGCTGTTTGCGCTCCAACAACACCACGTCTGAAACACCACGTTTTGCCAAGTGATAAGCCACGCTGCAGCCCACAATGCCGCCTCCGACAATGACTACACGGGCATTACTTGGCAAATTAGGCACGTTTTTTCCCTTCGGGAGATTTGTCTGTAATATATCAGGCGACCAATATTGT
>CAINLH010000350.1 GCA_903850275.1 uncultured Acidimicrobium sp. | reverse complement strand
CGGTGGATACTTGGGTTGCTTATGTTTTGTCCAATGGTGAATTGCACGTCACCGACCATTCCAACGCCGCAGTAACCGGTTTGTTTGACGCGAACTCACACAAATGGTCAAGTCGCGCGCTTGACATCATGGGTGTTGATGTTGCAATGATGCCGAACGTTGTTCCTTCATCTGGTGTCATTGGCACCGCCAGCGCATTGCCTGGCGCTCCCCCCATTGCAGCCCTAGTTGGCGATCAGCAGGGTTCACTTATCGGGCAAGGTTGCATCACTGCAGGAAAAACCAAAATCACGTTTGGCACAGGCGGCATGCTCGACACATTCACCGGGTCAACAGCACCGACATCTGCGAACCGCCTGCCCGGCGGAACGTTCCCAATCGTTGCTTACAGCGACGCTCACGGAATCCATTGGGGCAACGAAGCAATCATGTTGTCTGCCGGCACAAACATCGACTGGTTGTGCACCGACATGCAATTGATCGATTCGCCAGAACACAGCCACGACGTTGCGTCGCAAGTCGAAACATCCGATGGCGTGGTCTACGTGCCGGCACTCCTCGGCCTCGGTACGCCCAAGTGGGATTACGGTGCTCGGGGAACGCTGCTTGGAATCACCCGCGGAACAAGCCGCGCCCACATCGTTCGAGCAGTTCTCGAAGGAATCGCGCATAGAGGTGCAGACATGGTGGATGCATCGCAGGCCGACTCGGGACTAACGATCGACAGCATCCGCATTGACGGCGGCATGAGCAAGAACCCCACCTTCGTACAGGCACTTGCTAACGCCACACAGCGAACAGTGGAAGTGTCTCCCGTCACCGAGGCAACCACGCTGGGAGCAGCGTTTCTGGCAGGCGTCGCCGTAGGTATGTGGAAAACCTTGCCAGACGCGGTTTCAACGTGGAAACCAGCCCAACAGGTGGCCCCAAGCGCGGTTCTGAACAGGGAACAATGGGCCAGCGCACTCTCCCGCGCGGGTGGTTGGATACCCGAGTTATCGGGTCTTGACTTCTAGATTAAGTACGCCCCGTTTGGGCAATACTTGTTGAACCTTCGGAAAGGAACTACATCGTGCCCATCGCAAAGCAACGCGCACCGCGTAGCGCGCCACCAAAACAGCCAACGAGCAACGACAAGCAGCTGCTTGCGTTCGCTCAAGAAGCCGAACTTGCCGTGCACGACTTGTACGCAACAGTTGTTTCTTCCTCCAAGTTCACCGGCGACGAGGCTGCGATGCTGTCTATGTTTACCGAACACCACAAGGCCTACGCCCAAGCAATCAACGGGCTACTTGGAAAAGAGGCGACTAACCGTCGCAACGAATCGATCTATCAGACTTATGTTGGCCAGCTCACCACCATGCAGAGCATCTACGCAACACTGCAAGCACTGGAAAACACGCTCGCAAAGACCCACATCGACATTCTCGGCAACTTAGAGGGAATTGATGGAGCGCAACTCGTTGCCTCGATCATCACCGCCGAGGCTCGACATGCAGCCGTGTTCGGCACACTTCCGACGCTGTCTCTTTCTAGCGCACTTGACAACCCTGCGGCCTCGATTGCTCCTGCTTCGTCCGCACCAGCAACTCCTGAAACGACGGTGGCACCATGAGCAACTTCGAAAATCTTTCGCGTCGCGAACTTCTTCGTATTAGCGCGCTCTCCATCGGTGGCACCGCGTTCCTCGCGGCATGTGGCAAACAAAGCGGTGTTCAGAGCAGCGCCAACATTGCAAGTGCCGGGTCGGTTCCATCTCTTCAGCCTGCCAACAGCGGCGACATCACCGACATCGTCTTGCTTCGCACCGCGGCATCGCTTGAGTACAACGCAATTGACACCTACAACATGGTGATCGAAGACGGTTTGCTCACTGGTGATTTTGCAAAACTTTCCGACGCAGCAAAACGTTTCCGCGACGACCACGTGGCCCACGCGGCAGCAATTAACTCGCTTGTTGTTTCCCTTGGTGGAAAAGCACACGAGTGCGCCAACGAGCGTGTCGATCGTTTGTACATTCAGCCTGCGCTCAAGTTGATCACGACCGAAGGCAACGAAGACACGAGCCGAGACGTTGTGGCACTTGCACACGCGCTAGAGAACCTTGCCACTCAGACATACCAGGGTGTTGTTGGTTCACTCACCAGCCCCAAGTTGCGTGGCGATGCAATGCGCATTGCACACGACGAGGCACGACACGCGGTGGTCTTGGCACAAGTACTCAACCCTGGATTTGCATCTGTAGGCCCAACGGTTAACGAAGCAACAGGCAAAGCCAACGTTGCCTCGGTACCTAGTGCATTCGGTGCACTGGCCATCATTCAGGTTTCTTTGGGCAAGGCGAACGCCGAAGGCGTTAAGCCATCCCTGAACATGGAAACTCCAAGCCTCAACGGCTTGATCTACGACAACGTCACCTGCTGACCCCCGTACACTGATCGCGACGGTGAGTAGGCCGGGTGACCGCGGTGAACAAGTGCTTGCACTTATTCATTGAGGAAAGTCGGGGCTTCACAGGACAGAATGCTGGCGAGAGCCAGGTTGGGGCGACCTGACGTGTGGTGCAACAGAGAACAAACCGCCGATGGGCAGTGGCTGCAAAGCCATCGTCACAGGCAAGGCTGAAACGGTGCGGTAAGAGCGCACCAGCGCATGAGGCAACTTGTGCGGCTTGGTATCCCCATTCGAAGCAAGACCATGCAGAGAGCATGAGCTGTCCGCTCGTTGGCTATTCGTAGCCAGCAACTCTCGGGTAGGTTGCACAGAGGGATGGTCATCGGTTGGCGCGAGAAATTGCGACGACTACAGAACCCCGCTTATAGGCCAACTCACCGTCACTTTTACAAAACTGTTTCAGGTTTGAACGTGGGCCTCAAACCCCATGAGCGCCAGCCGTAACCGTGGCGCGTAAGCCCCTCGACATAAATGGCTCGAGCCGCGGCGAACTGCTTTTCAACATCGAACAGGTCGTCACACGTCGAAAGTATTCGCTTCTCTTGCAAGAAGCCACCCGCGTAGAACTCCACTGGGCTGCACCAAAATGCATTCACCTGAAAGAGGGAATACGAGGGCTTGCCGTTGGTGTCCTTTGGGTTAAACGCGTCAACAAGGCAACGAGACTCACGGTGCAAAATGTGATCGATGATTGGCCACTGGCTTGCCGGCCAAAACCGAATCGCTGTGTCGAACCATTGCGGGCACTTCGACCACGGCGGAGCCATTGGGGTCGTTTCAACCGACCCGTCAGCCTCCCGAAATGCTGCTTCGGCGGGCGGAATCTCCAGCTTCAAGGTGGCCGAACCCAAGCCAAGGGCTGCGACGATGAAGATTGGGGCAACGATCAGACGTAAACGAGACGGAATGGGGGCTCACTTTCGGTGGTTAATGAATTTTACTTAACCCTTGCACCGAAAAGCGGGAAATGATATCCCTCGACTGACGTCACACCCTTATGTTTATTGGGTTTGCTGGATTTTCTTGCCAATCGGGCCAATCTGCGACCGAACCCAAAGAATGAGGCCGACACCCACCAGCTCGAGCCCAACGTTGATCCAGCCTCGGTCGATGGACGGCAAAGCCTGCTCATAGGTGGCGAACCCACCCAGAGGCCACCAAAACATGCTGGTGTTGGCGAAAGCGCCGTCAAAAACCAGGTGCATGAACAAACCGATGATCAGTGCCAGCAAAGGCTTGCGAACGGGCCGACGGCCGGTGGTGATCAACATGACCACTGCTAGCAGCGCTATCACCGTGACCACGCTGTGCATGGGGCCGGCGCCTCCCCCAATTCCATCGATGATGTCGGGGATTAACGCCCCGACCACCACAAGTCGAAAATTGAACTGAGGGTCGCGAAAAACGAACCATACTGCCGCTATCGAGGTACCCACAAACCACAACAGCATCAGTAACCAACGTCGAAAAAGATGAAGCAACCGCAGTGCGGGCACTCTGGGCGTTCGGTTTCGGGTAGCGCCCGAAGTGCACTGATTTCGCCCTGGGCGATATCGAGGTGGCAGGCTCCGCAAGTAGGGCCAGACAACTTTGCGATTGCGCCGTCTGGCCGATGTTTGCGCTTGGCTTCGTACGTGCCCAACAACGAAGCGGGCACCACCAACGATTGCGCACTTCGTTGCTGAACCAGCCGCTCAAGACTTTGATTTTCTTCACGCTGGGCCACTGCGAGCTTTTCTGCAGCAGCAGTATGCAGCTGTTCGGCATGCACAAGTTGCAACGATATTTGCTCTTGTTCACGCTCACACAAGTCAACTGACTCCAACAACACCAGCTCGCGATCATCCAGTTGTGATCGTTGCTGAGTACATGTCGCGATCTCATGTTGCAGTGCCTCGGCTTCGCGCGGCGCAATAACAGTTTTCAGTTGCTTGTTCAATCGAGCAATCGCGGCGTCATTGGCATGACCTGCAACCTCCAGGTCGGCTATCTCTTTTTTCGCCGCAGCAATTCGAGCAGCAGTTTCGTCTAACGATTTTTTGATGGACGCAACGTCGTTCTTTGTAGATGTGTGTAGTTCAATTTCAGGAAGATGCGAGAGACGATGCTTGGATTGGGCAATTGCAATATCCGAAAGTTGTACCGCGTAAAGATCGGCCAACTCGCTCATGAATTAGCCTGCTTCGACTGTTTGCACAGAGGCAGGAAACGGAGCGGCGCATTCATACACCCAATACTCGCCGATCCTGATGGTGTTTGTTGGCGAGTAGGGGTTGGTGTCTGTTGGTGAAATGGTCGTACCTGGGTCGACAACGTTGATGACCACCGTATTCGTTGGGTCAAATGGGATAGTGGTGGTTGTTGGCGCAGGCTTTCCAAGCTTTGTAGTCGGCGGCGCAATCGTTGGCGGAACAGTCCCGGAAACGACCTTCGCAAGACACTCGTTGCCGGGCAAGTAAATGCGCATTGGCGACGGGTCTGGGCGGGTTTCGGTGGCCACTGCGTCTGGCGGCGCTTCCCAATCCTCTATCGGCAAATTGATGTGTGCTGCATCCATGAATTGTTTCCAAATACGGGCTGGG
>CAINLH010000349.1 GCA_903850275.1 uncultured Acidimicrobium sp. | reverse complement strand
CAATGCCGGGCAGTGCCTTCCACGATGTGCCGTCGCCTTCGAGGAAGCTGGTGAGAGCGGCGTCAATGTAGTCGTGCTTCATCAACCAGATGAGCATGGCGCTCACGAAACCGCCATCTTGGCCAAGTTCGTGCACCTTGTCGTCGGCTGCGCGAACAAGTAACAGTTGCTTGTACTGGCCATACATTTCCGAATCTTCACGGGTCTTGCCAAACAGGTGCATGTCTGCATCTGGCTCCCATGTGCGAAAGCGTGGGCAGGCACGGGTGCAACTGGTGCAACCTTTTTCTCCGTGACCACAGTTGTCGAGACCAAGATCTTCTTCTAGGTGAAAAGGCTTGTAGTTGCCCTCTTCGTGCTTGTAGCCGATTACTTCGTGGGGGCATGCGATTACGCAGCCAGCACAACCTGTGCACAGCCCAGTGTTAATGACTTCTTCGTACAGTTCTTTCCACTGGTGGGTCCAACGTTCGGTTGCTGCCGGTGCGGTTTCGGTAATTGTCACGACCCGACTCTATGCGATGGTGGCTACCAGGGGCTAGCGAAGCTGGTGCTGAATGCGCTCGAGTGCTGCCGCGGCCAACTTTCGACCATGGCGATCGGAGACCTCAAACTCGTTGCGAGCCAAGTCATTTTCGGTCACGATTTTTGCGTGATGAATGGCTACGCCACTTTTTGCAAGGACACCTGTGATGTCGCGCAGTAAACCCTTACGGTCGGGGCCTTCAACTCGAATGATCGAATGCCATGGGTGGGCGCTGTTGTCTGTGGTCGCTGAGAGCCCGTAGGGGGCAGAACCCACCACAAGTTTGCGTAGCTTCATTGCATCACTCACTGCATCCGTCACGTGTTTCGTGTTCGGTTGGTGCATGGAGCGCACGGTGAATATGTCGAGCACGGCTCCATCGGGCCACGTAGCGATGTCGGCATTGATGACGTTTAACTCGAGCGATGAGAGAGCACCAGACAGGCGTGCCAGCAGGCCGCTTCGGTCGCGGCTGGCAATATTGATGTGCCATTCATCTGCTTTTAAGCCAGGTTGAACAGCGACACGCCATTGGCCATTTCGTGGCGACGGCTCTACAAGTTGTGCATGCTCAAGCAATTGCTGCGGTGTATGTGCAAGTACGTAGCTTGCGGGCGCATGCTCCAGCCTCGACCGAACAGCTGCATCGGAAGTGAGTGCCTGCGCCGAAGAAATTTTGCTCTCGTAAGGGCTGTTGGCATTTGAATCGATCAGATCGGGGTGCGCAAGCACTTCCTGCACACCACCAATCAGCTGAATTAGCGCAGAGTGCTGCGCATCGGTCAGTGCGTTGCGGGCGTGCACCAAATGTCGGCATTGTTCGGCAACAACAGGGCTTCCCAAGAAGTTGGCAACTTGTGAAGTGAGCCGAGACGACAATATGAATGGGTCTGTATGAACAAGTGAGCGCAACATTGCGCTGCCTTCAATGAGATGTTCGATTGCGGCAACCGTTTCTAAATCCAGATCGAGCCCACGAATGGCCGCGACTCCGTTTGCGCCGGCATCGATGATGTCTTTGGCGAACGCGGCCAAAATCAATTCGTCATTTT
>CAINLH010000348.1 GCA_903850275.1 uncultured Acidimicrobium sp. | reverse complement strand
CGATCTCAACAACGTGCTCTCCAGTTCGCAGGCTCGCGGCCAATGGGGCGAGCGAATGGCCGAAGACATGCTGCGCGCCGCAGGTTTCATCGAGGGCGCAAACTACAAAAAGCAAAACACCATCGAAGGTGGCGGCCGCCCCGACTACACCTTCATGATGCCGCCAGACCGCGTGCTGTACATGGATGTCAAGTTCCCCATGGATTCCTACACGGCGTTTGTTGCCGCCGTCGACCAAACATCCCGCGACTCACTCAAAAAGGATTTCATCGCCGCCGTGCGCGCTCGCGTGACCGAGCTACAAAAACGCGACTACGCAGTTGTCACCACCGAACACTCACTCGATTACGTACTGCTGTTTGTGCCAAACGAAAGCATCACTGGCTTTATTCATGAGGCCGACCCAAACCTCATCGACTGGGCGCTGGCACAAAAGGTAGTGCTGTGCTCGCCACTCAACCTGTATGCCTTCCTTGTAGTTATTCGCCAGGCAACCGAAAGCTTCCATACCGAACAAGCTGCTTCGCACATGATGCAACTGATGAACAAGTTCAAAGTGCAATGGGAGAAGTACGTCAAGTCCTTGGACCAGGTAAAGAAATCGTTCGACAAAATGCAAGGCGAACTTGATGTCCTTACTGTTGGAGCTCGCTACAAAAAACTTGCCGGCGAAGTCAAGAAGATAGACGACTTACGCAAGCAGCAGAACGTTCCCGAACTGCCCGCAAGCGAACTTGCCGACGATGAAATCGACCCGCAAGATATTGACGAAAACATAGACGAAGACGAAGTCGACTGACTTACTGTCGTACCAGCCGAATAGATTCGAAACCGCCAAGCACGTCGCTCACGTCGGTAAAGCCGGCCCGCTTCAACAAGCTTGAGGCAATAGAAGATCTGTAACCGCCCGCGCAATACACCACTGTTGGCAATGCTGGGTTTAGTTCGGAAATTCGGTTTGGCAATTGCACCACGGGGATGTTTTTCGCACCCTGAACAGACCCGAGCTTGAATTCGCTCTCATTACGAACATCCACCACCTGCAGCCCAGCCAATGTGCTTGCGCGCTGCGAGAACTCGTCGGCTGTCAGTCGCGAACTCTTTTCGCTGTATTCGGGCGATGTAGCCAATTCATCAACCGAAAACCAGCCAACAACGTTGTCGTACCCAATGCGTGCTAGCCGGATTCGTGCTTCGCGCTCGTGCCCCTCATCGGTGGCAATGACAATGTTTGTTCCCGGCGAAACGACTGCCCCGGCATACTCCGCGTAACGGCCGTCCATGCCAACGTTGATTGAGCCAGCAATGTGCCCCGTGGCAAACAATTGCGGATCGCGTGTGTCGAGCACCACTGCCCCAGCATCAACGTGCTTTGCCACTTCGGAAATTGTCAACTTTTTGAGTACGGCATGTTCGTCGAGTACGTCTCGAACTTGGCTGTTGCGCTGAGCATCATAAATGAAATACCCGGGCGCTGGAGGCTGACCTTCCGTCACTACATCCACAAACTTTTCAATATCCGTGAATTGCAATGCATAATTTGTTTTTCGTTGCTCGCCAATCGTCGACATTGTTTCTGTCGAGAGATTTTTCCCGCAAGCCGAACCTGCGCCATGCGCGGGGTACACACGAGTTGCATCTGGCAGCGTAAGCAGCTTGTTGTTCAACGAATTGAACAGCATTCTTCCCAACTCGTCGGAGGTTTTACCCACTGACACCAGCAAGTCGGGCCGACCAACATCGCCGATAAACATCGTGTCGCCTGTGAGCACCCCATATGGCACTTTGTCGTTCGCGTGCTCGAAGACCACGATGGAAACAGACTCGG
>CAINLH010000347.1 GCA_903850275.1 uncultured Acidimicrobium sp. | reverse complement strand
GCTCATGGCGGCCGCCGATGCTGGCGATGGATGGGCTTTCGGCCAACTGCGTAATGCGTTAGTCAGGGCGCGCAGTGCCCGAACCTCACCCTGGAATGAGTTGGCAGCACTAGGCGAGCGATTTAATCTCACGCACGTAACAGAGGTTGCCGGCAGCGTTCAACTTGCCGGCGAGCATGGAGCGCGCATCCGGTCGTCGCTCTCGGCAAAGGCAGAATCGCTCCGTCATCGCCAGATGAGCGAAATCGAGGCGGCCGCCAATTCTGCCACCGAGCGAATGGGGGTACCCATGGTTCTTCTCTTTCTTGCATTCATCATGTTGATCGGATACCCCGCAGTAACGCTCGTTTTAGGGGGTTTATGACAAACGGTTCCAAGTCTCTTGAGGAAAACACACATGTATTCAGCAACCAAACATTCATAAGTAACAACAGGAAAGAGAACAACATGACACCAATGAAGAACACCTTTCAGTACTACTGGATCAGGTTTACCGCGTCTCGACAGAGCGATCTGGAACAGGGCGAAGTAAGTGCAACAACAGTTGTTATGGCTGCTGCGTTGATTGCTCTAGCAATCGCCGTTGGAGCAACGATTACAGCAAGGGTTCGAGATAAAGCAAATTCACTCGATCTCGGGTGATCGGTTAACGAATGAAGCTGGATCGAGGTGAGACAACTACTCAGGTACTGCTTGCGGTCCCTGTGGTGTTCTCACTGTTGCTAATGGCGGTTCAAAGTGCGGTGTATTTCCACACCGCAAATGTCGCCTCCGTCGCTGCCGCCCAAGGTGCCGCTGCCGCGGCGGCAGCTGATGGAGGAATGATCCCAGCATTAGACGCTGCTGCCAGGATGATCGCCGAATTGTCGGCAGAAAGCTCGCAGGTGCCATCCGTTTCCTTTACTGATTCAGATGTGGCAGTTGCTGTTCATTTGCGGGTGCCACAAGTGGCGCCGTTCTTTGCACTCACAGTTACTCGCGTATCGCGTGAGCCATTCGAGCGATATGTCGCTGAAAGTGATAGATGAAGACCGATCGGGGAAGCGCGACAGTCGAGTTGGTGCTCCTTGCACCTGTACTGGTGGTGTTGGCTCTGTTCGTTGTTTATGCCGGCCGTGGGGCAGAGGCCCTGACTCAGGTTCGTCATTCGGCAGACCAGGGTGCTCGCGCTGCTTCGCTTGTCAGGGTCTCGCGCATGGAAACGGTTGGCAGCGCGGCTGTTCTGGCCGACTTGCAGCTCAGTGGCATGTCGTGCGTGAACCCACAAATAAATGTTGCAGTAGACACCGATTCGGTGGTTCGCTCTGTGCTTGTCGAAGTGGAATGTGTCGTTAACCAAACAGGACTAGGTCTGATTGGGCTCAGTGAACGCGTCGTGACGGCGCAATCCATTGAGGTCATCGACCGTTGGCGAGCAGAACCATAATGCGAGCAGAGCCACAAACAGAGCGGGGTTCGATCACCGCCTTCGTTGCAGTATTAGCAATCACTTTCATTGCTTGTGCAGGGCTGGCGGTTGACGGCGGAAGGCTGGTTGCGGCACGGGTACAACTTGCTGACCATGCCGAAAATGCTGCTCGCGCTGGCGTTCAAGAGGTCACTTCTTTACGGAGTGGTGAACCCGATATTGATGTAATTGAAGCACGACGCACCGCCGCTGCATACTTGCATCTATGGGGCGTCAGTGGTGATGTAAACGCAACTACCGAGGAAGTTACGGTCTCTGTGCGTCGTGTGGTGCCGATGTCGATTCTTGGTTTATTCGGTGCGGGCAGTCGAATGGTTTCTGCGCAGCGAAGTGCGAAAGCGGTTACCGGTCCATGAAAAAGATAGCCACGCTCGGTTCGGGGTTGTCGTTCCTTATCGGCATTCCGATCCTGTTGGTGGTGTTTCGGCTTACTGTTGGTAGAGCGCTGCGTTTGATCGTCGACTCAGCCCAGCTACGTGATAGCGCGCAAGTCATTTTTGGAATAGCAGTTTTGGTTTTGTGGTTCGCGTGGTTGTGGGGCGCTACTGCCGTGATGATTGATGTGTTTAGAACATGGGGCAATCGACGTTCGCTCGCTGTCGCCTCGATTTCCCATCGCGCGTCACTACTTTTTGTTGTTGCATTGTGGTCGGTTCTTTTTACTCAGCGAGCAACAACAGCGTCAGCAGAACAAGTAGACACACACTTGATTGAGGTAGAGAACTCCGAATTAGAAGTGGTTACTTCTTCATTCAATCCAATTCCAATGGCGCTTGCGACCTCGGCTTTGCTGATTGCTGCAATCATCGGTCGTGTTGAATACCTGAAGCTCCGCCAGCTTCGAGGTGCGTCGACATGGCAACGCGTTCAACCACTGTCTCGCAGATCTCAATTTGCACTTGGCAATTTGATGACTCGCGAATCACTGCAGAATGTGAAACCAGTTCAACTTGC
>CAINLH010000346.1 GCA_903850275.1 uncultured Acidimicrobium sp. | reverse complement strand
ATGTTGACGAGGCGGGCAGTGTGTGGCGAACCTTGATCACGCGACGACGAACTTCGTCGATACCAAGTTGATCAACAACCCACTTCAAGCGTGCGCGCAACTTGTTGTCGCGGTTGCCTGTTTGGTCGAACACGCGCAGTGTTGCTTCGATGGTTGGCAGAAGATCTTCGCGCGAGGTGAAGTCTTCAAGTGCAAGCGCTGGGTGCGGTGTTGCGCCGAGGCCGCCTGCGATATACACGCGGAAGCCCGGTTCAACAGTTCCGTCGTCATTAGTGCGTGAAGTTGCAACAACACCAAAGTCGTTGAACATTGCTTGGCCGCAATCGGTTGAGCAACCAGAGAAGTTGACTTTGAATTTGCGGGGCAAACGCTGACCAATTGGGTTGCGCACGAAGTGGCGGAAGGTTGCTTCGGCCCATGGAGTGACATCCAGTTTTTCGTGAGGGCAAGCACCGGCAAGGTGGCAAGCCATCACGTTGCGCACTGTGTCGCCGCATGCTTCACGCGAAGTTAAACCCACCTCGGCAATTTCGCGGAGGAGCGCTGGCATTTTCGTAAGTTCAACAAAGTGAAACTGAATATTTTGGCGTGTGGTGATGTGGCCCCAACCGCGTGAGTACTCGGTCGAAAGCTTCGCCATCAATTCCAGTTGTTCTGGGGTGATGGTTCCGGCAGGAAGCTTGATGCGCACCATCTGGTTGGTGCCGCCTTGGCGCTGGCCGTATACGCCGTTGTTTAGGCGAATGACGCGAAAAACGTCCTCTTCGATTTCGCCAGCGAGATACTGGGCGATTGCCACCTCGAAGCGCTCGATGTCGGCCTGTTGTTCCTTGTACAGGCTTCGTGTCTGCGCGATTACTGGTGCAATACCCATGATTTCCCCTTGTGGACCTGTATCTAAGCCTTCTGGCTAAATACGACTATTAAGGTCAACTTTATCGGGATTAGGGGGTGCGGGGCAATCTCGGCGCCAGATTATTGGCCGGGATCTTGACCAATCTCCCGCAAACCATCGTGCAGGGCCTTGCGCAGGCGGCGAGCCAATTCGGGTGTGAAGTGGCCAACCATGCCTTCACCCGCATGGCCAATTTCGTCAATGGTCAGCACAATTCGTGGCTCGGCGTCGTCATAATCGTCGCTAACTGCAACACCCCAGGAGATCAACTTCGCGTCCTCGTCGCCTATGGGTAAGTCGGATGGCTGAAAGGGGTAGTCGTCGATGGATCTGCGCATCTGGCAATTCTGGCAGATCGAAAGTTATGCGATGTACTTGACGCCCAGTAGAGAAACGATTGCAATGCACGCCCACGAGGTGAGTGCGAGCACCAATGGGCGGCCGCCAACTTTAATGAGAGCACGAAACTTCACTTCCGAACCCAAACCAACAAGTGCGGCAGCAAGCGCCCATTGCTCAATGTTCTTGAGGGGCGAAAGCCATTCGTCGGGGATCGCGCCAACGGTGCGAAGAATAACCATGGCAATAAACCCAACAACGAAGGCGGGGACAAGGGGGGCCTTGCGCCCTGGGAAGCGTGGCGTGATGCCGGCAGATGGTCGCTGAATCCACACGCTGATAACCCCAATAAGTGGTGCGAGCAAAAGTACCCGCGAAAGCTTGACGACCGTTGCCGAATGAACTGCGTCATTTCCGCCCGTAGACGAGGTTGCAATGACTTGCGCAACGTCGTGCACGCTGGCACCGACCCACGCGCCAAACAGGTGCGGGTCGCTCAGCCCAACAACATCTCGTAGCAGCGGCAACACGGCAATTGCAAGGCTGCCGCACAAGGTAACAAGCGCGATCGCATACGTCACTTCTTCCTCGTCTGCGTCGACAACACCATCAACCGCGGCAACGGCCGAAGCACCGCATATCGAAAACCCCGTCGCAATGAGAAGGGAGAGCGATTTCGAAACACCCAAACGCGGCCCGAGCCACATGGTGCCGAGAAACGTGGTTGCGACTACGAGCAGAACAACGATGACTTCCCGGCCGCCCAATTCGACGATTTGTTCGGCGGCCAATTGTGTGCCCAGCAGCACGATGCCGAACCGCAATATTCTCTTTGCCGCAAAGTGCTGTCCAGGTGTAAAACTTTTAGGGACGCGCCCAGTATTTCCGATAAGCACGCCTAACACCAGCGAAGCAACGAGCGGGCTTACTCTGTCAAAACGCTGGTGGATCGCGAACCCGACGGAGGTCACAGCCAACGCAAAAAGTAGGCCAGGGGCATACCTGCGGGCGACATGGAGCACCTGTGAATTGTAGAATTTGGCCATGTCCAAAAGCGATTCATCGACAACCAGAGTGTTGCATGAAGCCGGTGAATGGCGAACGCTGGCAGTAATCGTTGCCGTATACGGGCTTACTGTGCTTACGGTGGTGCGCTATGAAGTGCTCACAGCGTGGCTGGCCGTTCCTCTGTTGGCCGTGCTCGGTGCATGGCACCTCAGTATGCAACATGAGTTGTTGCATGGTCACCCGTTCAAAAATCAATTCATTAACGATGCAATCGGCGGCATTCCGGTAACGCTGTGGATTCCGTATTTAGCCTTCAAAAAAGACCACCACGAACACCACGCGTCTGATTTAACGAACCCCGAACTTGATAACGAAAGTTATTATGTGTCGCAAGAGCAATGGGACAAGGCAGGCCCAATTCGTCGTGCGGCGTGGACAGCCAACCGAACCATTTTGTTCCGCATGTTTGTATGGACAATTGTCAGCACAATCTCTTACGTCACCCTGGTGCTAAAGCGTGCAGCACGAGGTGAAAAAGGCGACCGGATGGCGGTGACGCTGCACGTTGTCGGCGTGGTGGCAGTTGTGTATTTGGTTTCTCTGAGCAGCATGCCTGTGTGGGTATTTGCGCTCGGTACGTTGTACGGCGGTCGCATCCTGAACGCCATTCGGCCGTTTCCCGAACACAAATATCAAAGTGGTGTTGAGACGCGAACGGCAATGATCATGGCTGGGCCGTTTATGAGCCTGCTGATGTTGAACAACAACTTGCATATTGCTCACCATGAGGATCCAAAGGTTGCGTGGTATCGCGTGGGCGCATTGGCGCAGAGAGTAAATGCCGTCGAGCGTGCTCGAGAGGCGGGTGTGTTGTACGAGGGTGGTTACGCGGAAGTGTTCCGCAAATTCTCATTTACACCTGTTGATTCGCCCGTTCGCGAAAGTGCTTAACGCGACGCAACGATTGGGAAGCGCGCGTCATCGAGCGCATCGCCAGATTTCAACCCATTGCCTTCAAGCGGCGGTGAAGTTTTCCATGGGCGAGTAGCAAACACCGCGTCGTCACCCACGTAGCGAAAGCTGACCGCGCGGCGCAACTGAACGCCGGTGCCTGCCGTGCCCGGTGCGGCGTGCAGCGTGCGGTAGTGAAACGCCACGGCATCGCCAAGTTGCACGGGTGTTGAAATCACCTCAT
>CAINLH010000345.1 GCA_903850275.1 uncultured Acidimicrobium sp. | reverse complement strand
GGAAAGACGGTGGTTGCGGTGGCCGCAATGTTGGCGGCGGTGCAAGGCGGGCACCAAGGTGCGTTGATGGCGCCAACTGAAGTGTTAGCCGAGCAACATTTTGTTGGTGTGTCTCGGTTGCTTGACGGGCTGCAGGTGCCAGACCCAAACAACTTGTTTGGCGACAGGCAGTTGCGAGTGGAGTTGCTGACAAGCCGGGTAACAGGCGACAGGCGAAAGCAACTGTTGAGCGATTTGGCCAGTGGGCAAATAGACGTACTTATAGGTACACACGCACTGATTCAGGACGGGGTGCAGTTTGCCAGCCTGGGCGTGGTGGTGATTGACGAGCAGCACCGGTTTGGTGTGGAGCAACGCGCGGCGCTTGGCAAGAAGGGCGCCGACGCATCTACGCCCGATGTGTTGGTGATGACGGCAACGCCCATACCGCGCACCGCAGCAATGACGGTGTACGGCGACTTGGACGTGAGCGTGTTGGACGAACTGCCGCCAGGGCGCACACCGATTGTTACCAAGTGGGCGGCGGGGCCGTTGTTGGAACAAATGATGTGGGGCGAAATGCGCGATGCGGTTGCGGCGGGGCAACAGGGTTTTGTGGTGTGCCCACTGATTGAAGAGAGTGACAAGTTGGAAGTTGCATCGGCCGAGCAAGTGTTCGAACGCTTGGGCCAAGAAGAGTTGCAAGGTTTGCGGCTTGGGTTGTTGCACGGGCGCATGTCGTCGAATGAAAAAGAAGAAACGATGAACAAGTTTCGCGACCGCGAATTGGATGTGCTGGTGGCAACCACCGTGATTGAAGTGGGTGTCGACGTGCCGAACGCAACGATGATGGTGGTGCTGGATGCCGACAGGTTTGGCATTGCGCAGTTGCACCAATTGCGTGGGCGAGTAGGGCGCGGAAAGATTGCGTCCAAATGTTGGCTGCAAACGAGCGACCCCGAGACGTCGTCGCCGCGAGTGGATGCGTTGGTGGATTCCACCGATGGGTTTTACTTGGCCGAGGTGGACTTGGAGCTGCGCGGAGAAGGAACGATTATGAACACGGCGCAGAAGGGTGCAAGCGACTTGAAGCTGGCATCGCTACGACGCGACCGCGACTTGATTGATATGGCGCGCGAGGCTGCGTTTTCCATAGTGGATAGCGACCCAACCTTGGGTGGGCATGCCGGCCTGCGTGACGAACTGGAGTTGTTGCTTACCCCGGAGGACGAGGAATTTCTCTTTAAGAGCTAGCGCTTCGCGCCGCGGCAAGAAGCGAGTCGCCGATTGCGATGCAGCGGTTGATCAGTGCAAGGTCGACATCTTCCGCGAGGGCAGATGGGTATTCCACCTTGTTTCTTTTTTCTCGAAGTTTCTCGTAATCAATGACCAACTGTCGAGGGAGTTGGGGTTCGAAGGCGAGTACGTCTGAAATGACGCGATGACCACCGCGGGCGGTTGGACGAACTTGTCTGACGGCGAGGAGCAGTGTTGCTGATTTGCGCATGTAGGTATAGGCAACGCTGAACGCACCTTGCACGGAGTCTTTTTCAATGAGGAAAATTGCGTCGGAGCGGAAGAGTGAACAGCTATTGGTTTGTTCGGCGAAAATACTGGCCTCAAAAGGCACTGATTCAAGACGGCCGGCGTCGATTAGCCCTTGGAGTTTTGCCTTTTGGTTGCTGTGCACCACGAACCTCAATCTCGACAATTGGGCGGCGGTCGATCTCTTTTCGAAAACCGCTGCCCGTCTTGTTCTTCCACCATGTGTGCGACTGGATGGACGGATTGACGTCGATTTGCAATTTTTTTGATGCGGCGATCGAGGCGTTGGTGACTTCGGAGAAGTCGACGTTTCCAATGACTAAGACGTCGATGTCTTGGGGAGGAAAGCCTTCGACACCTTCATACCTGGCGGCCCATGAACCGAAAATGAAGAGATGGACGATGCCTTTGATGCCAGCGAACTCTTCGGCGATGACAAACTTCGGGCCGTATGACATGAGCAGCAGATTCGCCAACATGATCGCGATGGGAGAAGGGCCTGCTTTCACGAGCCTTTGTCGCCCAAGACGGCGAGACTCGACGAGTGCCGCAGCTTCGGCGCGTTCAACTTCGCGTTGCACAGTAGGTAGAGATTGGCCGCTTACTTTTGCCAACTGGCCGAGGGTCCATTCGCGGTTTGGGTTGGTGAGGATTGCGCAGAGAATCTCGGCTTGGCCGCGAGATCGCAAGATTGGCAGTAGCGATGCCTCGACCGTTGTTTTCATAAAATGAACGATATCGCTCAGTTTATGAAAGCGTTAATTGGGGTTAGGAAGCGACGGTTCTTTGGGCCGAATTGCGGATCTGATTGACCAGCATTGCGCGGTAGTCGTCGGCCGAGATCTTGTCTTCATCCACCAAGTCGTAATAGACGAACATCAGGTTGAACATGATGACGGTCATGAAGCGAGCATCGAAGCCGCGCTCTTCTACCGGCAGCTTGTGGCGGCTTGCTTCGATGGTGTCGCGCATCCAGCGGTAGGTAGAGGTGGTGACAGCTTTGATGCGCTCGTGCAACTCGGGGTTCTCGAGTGCTGTTGCAAGCACTTGAACGCGGAAGTCGCGCGCATGCTTTGTTTCTTCAGCAGGGTTTGGCATGAGGCGTGCAAAATCTTCGAGCGAGAGCGAGTCGTTTACTGCAAGCCATGCTTCTACTTTGGTTTGAAATGACATGCGGAACTCGTCGTACATATCGCCTAAGACACGGGCAAGTACACCGTTGCGGTCGACGAAGTAGCGGTAGATAAGTGTGATGGAAGTGTCGGCGCCTTTTGCAACGTCGGACACGCGCATGCCGATGATTCCGTTTTTAAGAATTTCGGTGCGGGCGCTTTCCAAGATTCGCTTTTTGGAATCGGTTCCATTATTAAAATTGTTTACGCCCATATAACAATAATAGAGATAGGGGAGCCTTACTGCTAGGTCATGGACTTGATTGTTTGTTAACTACTCGCCGAGGGGGGCGAGCACCAGATCCCAGCGGTCGAGGCAGTCGCTGCAGCGGTAGGCAACCACGTCGCCTACTTGCCAGAGGTTGTCTTCCGGTGGGTGGGTGAGCAGGTGGCAGGTGCCGCCGCAATCCACGCAGGTAATCGACTCGGACGGTGGCTCGGCTGGGCCGAACAAAGCCTGATCGTCGTCGTTATACACGCGTTCATTCAACCACTGATGAACAAGGGATGTTGGCAATAGCGTGAACGCCATGCGAGTGGTAGCGGGCGAGTTGCGAGGCAGGCGAATTGACGCCCCCGAGGGAACAAAGACAAGGCCCACCACCGACAAAGCACGAGAGGCAACGTTTAATGCGTTGGGCAGTTTGGGCGTGGTGGTTGGAGCGCGAATGGTGGATGCGTTTGCGGGAAGCGGTGCGCTTGGCATTGAGGCGTTGTCGCGCGGGGCAGCACACTGCACGTTTATTGAACGAGATCGTGACGCGCTGGAAGTGTTGCGCGGCAACCTTGCAACGTTGGGTTTGGAAGACAGATCGACGGTGGTGCGAGGCGATGTGATGTCGAACATTGGGTTGGTGCGCGACGCAACTGTGGTGTTGGCCGACCCGCCGTACGACTTCAAGAAATGGAATGCGTTGCTGGCCCAGATCGATGCCGACTTGGTGGTGGCCGAAAGTGACCGCGACATGACGCTGGAAAACCCTGCGATAGTGGGCTTTGAGGTGACCAGGGTGAAGCGATACGGGCGCGCGTACGTCTCGTTCCTGCAGCGGTTAGCGTAGAAGACGTTATGGCCGTTGCGTTTTACCCCGGCAGTTTCGACCCCTTCCATTTGGGGCACCTCGACGTGGTCGAGCAGGCTGTGGCGCTGTTTGGCGACTTGGTCATTGGCGTGATGCACAACCCCGACAAAGACTCCTCCATGTTTACGGCCGACGAACGAGCCGAGCTCATTCGCCAGTCGGTAACGCACCTGGGCAAGAAGGTGTGCGTCGAGAAATATGTGGGCCTCACGGTGGATGCGGCAGCCAAGATTGAGGCCAGCCTGATTGTGAAGAGCGCGCGCTCTGGTGCCGACTTCGATATCGAGCAGCAAATGGCGCAAATGAACCATGCGGCCAGCGGGGTAGAGACCGTGCTGCTGTTTTCGCGCCCAGAGCACTCCTATATAAGTAGTAGGTACATTCGGCAGTTCACGCTGTCGGGCGGCACCATCAAGACGCCAATGGTGACTGCACCAGTGCAGCAGGCGTTGCTAGCAAAGAAAAACAAGGGAGCAAAGTCATGAGTTACGACGACAGCGGAATCATCGACGAACCAGTACAAGTTGAATTGGGCGACACCGAATCCATTTTGGAAGACGTGATCCACACCATTGCATCGGCACCCAACGTTCCGTTGTCCAGCACGCCGCGAATTGACCGCGACCACGTGGTGGCGTTGTTGCAAGATGCGCAGGCCTGCATGCCAGAAGAAATTCGTCAGGCGCGTTGGATGTTGAAAGAGCGCGCCGAATTTATGGCCAAGACGCAGCGCGAAGCCGACGAGATTGTGGAAGCAGCGCGCGTGCAAGCCGAGCGCATGGTGCAGCGCACCGAAGTGGTGCGTGCAGCCGAGTTGCGAGCACGCCAAATTCTTGAAGCAGGTGAAGCCGATTCGCGTCGTTTGAAGAACGAAACCGAAGACTTCCTGGATCAGCGCTTGGGCAGTTTCGAGATCTTGCTCGACAGGCTGACACGCACGGTTGCGCAAGGCCGCGAGCGTTTGCGCATTGTTGGTGCAGCACCAGAAGTGCCAGCACAGGTTGACACCACCAGTGGTGATGTTGATGGCGCGACGTTTTTTGATCACGCCGAAACCGATTTGTACTAAACCGGCTTCAAGCGTTCGGTGTAGTTATGGCAAGCCCACTTCTCGTTAACGTTGTCGAGCTGACGCGGCGGCAAGGCACGCTGAAAGACATTCAGCTGATTGTTCCCGCAAGCGTGTTTGCGTTTGATGATGCGCGCATTGCCGACACCGACCAGATCGATGTTGATTTGCATTTGGAAAGTGTGAGCGGCGGAATTGTGGTGAACGGAACCGTTGCCGGCAAGTGGGCAACGGCGTGCAGGCGCTGTTTGCGCGAGTTGCACCTGGTGGCAACCGCCGAAGTGGACGAGCTGTATCAGCAAGTGGTGGACAACCCAGATGCGTACCCAATGACGGGCGAACAACTGGATCTCACGGGCATGGCGAGGGAAACGCTGTTGCTGGCTATGGCTGATGCGCCCCTGTGTCGGCCAGATTGCCCAGGGCTGTGCCCGCAATGCGGGGCCGACCTGACCGCGGCACCCTGCGGGTGTCAGGCTCAGCGCACGGATGAGCGGTGGGCCATTCTCGACCAACTACGGGGTGAGCTCGACTAAGAGCCGATATCCTAAACAGCCGGCGAATTGTTGATCGTTTCGCCGATCAAGTTTTAACGAGCGAAAGACGAGTGCGCTATGCCAGTACCAAAGAAGAAAAAGTCCAAGATGAAGGGCCGCAGCCACATGGCAGGCGCCTGGAAACTCGGCACCCCAGCGCGCAGTGTTTGCCCACGATGCAGCACCTCCAAGATGCCACACACAGTGTGCGGTAACTGCGGTTGGTACAAGGGTCGCGTCGCTGTCGACGTTGGCTAAGTAATTACTGGAGGGCTCAATCATGTTGCCCGTTGCAGTTGATGCGCTTGGTGGCGATAAGGCCCCAGCCGAAATAGTTGCAGGTGCCAAGCAGGCCGCGGCCGAAGGCATTCCCGTATTGCTTGTTGGCCCTGCCGGTTTGCAAGACATTGGCGAACTGCCGTTGCACGTAGCAACCGAATTTATTGACATGCACGAAGACCCAGCGTCTTCCGTGCGCAACAAAAAAGATTCCACGCTTGTGGTCAGCGCCGACTTGGTGCGCGACGGCAAAGCAAGCGCAATGATTTCTGCCGGCAACACCGGCGCAACCATGGCGAGTGCGTTGTTGCGCATGGGCCGCATCAAAGGCGTGAAGCGCCCAGCAATTGCAACACCAATTCCGGTGCCTGGCAGCACGCCAACAGTGATGCTGGACGCGGGTGCAAACGCCGAAGTGGAAGCCGCATGGATGACGCAGTTTGCATTGATGGGCACCGTGTATGCGCGTGCACGTTTTGGTATTGACAAACCTCGTGTTGGTTTGTTGTCCATTGGCGAAGAGCCAGGCAAAGGCGACACGCTGCGCAAAGAGACGTACGAGTTGCTGAGTGTTGCAAGTGGCATCAACTTCATTGGCAACGTAGAAGGCCGCGACATCATGACGCCGGATGTCGATGTGGTGGTTACCGATGGTTTCACGGGCAACGTTGCGCTGAAAACACTTGAGGGCACCATGCGCATGATTGTGAAAGAACTGTTTGCCTCCATTGGCGAGCCGCAATACAAGGAGCACACCGAGGCGTTGATGCCGGCTCTTTTGAACTTGTATGCAAAGTTCGACCCAGATTCCACCGGTGGCGCAATCTTGTTGGGCGTCGATGGCGTGTGCATCATTTCGCACGGTTCGTCTAGTGCGCGCGCAATGTTGAATGGCATCAAAGTTGCTAAGGACATGGTGGATTGCAACATGGTCTCGTTGATATCCGAGGCGCTGAGCACCCAATGACGCAACCGCTGCAGGCACTTGCCCGCCGAGTGGGGCACACGTTTGCCGACGAAGCGTTGTTGGCAACTGCCATGCGTCATCGTTCATGGATTTCGGAACACGATGGGTTCGAGTCCAACGAGCGGCTGGAGTTTTTAGGTGACGCAATTGTTGGCTGGGTAGTTGCCGACATTGTGTACACGCAACACAGCGACTTGCCAGAAGGAAAACTGACCGACTTGCGCAAGAGCGTGGTGAACGCCATCGCACTTGCCGAGATGGCTGTTGATCTGGATATTGGTTCGTGCATCATGTTGGGCAAAGGCGAGGCTGCTGCGGGAGGCAACGAAAAGACATCGATTTTGTCGGATGCATTCGAGGCCGTTATTGGCGCCGTGTATTTGGATGCCGGCCCAACAGTTGCGCACAGCGTTGTTAGCGCGTTGATGGCGCCGCGCATTGCAGACGCGGTTGGCGGGCTGGACAGGCTGGATGCAAAGACACGGTTGCAAGAGCTTGCTTCCAGGTTGTTAGACCAACACGTGCACTACAGGGTGGAAGACGAAGGCCCCGACCACGAGAAGATGTTTTATGCAACCGTCATTGTTGGCGAGCGCGAACTAGGTAGCGGCGAGGGCCGTTCCAAAAAAGCAGCAGAGCAAATTGCTGCCGAAATTGCGTGCGACACGCTGCAACGCGAATACAGCCAACAACTGCAATAACGCATGCCCGAGTTGCCGGAAGTAGAAACGGTTCGGCGAGGCATTGCTCGCCACGTTGTTGGCAAGCGCATTGGCCGTGTTGAAGTTGGCCGCGAACGAACGGTGCGACGCACCAGCAAAGAAGCGCTGATCGACGGCTTGTCGGGCGTGCGCATCACGCATGTTGGAAGGCGCGGAAAGTATTTGTTGTGTTCGCTCGACTCGGGCGAGCAGATGATGATTCATTTGCGCATGAGTGGGCGAGTGTTGGTTGCGGAAGCAGGCGCGACGCGCCCGCCGCACACGCATGTGGTGATGCACTTGGATGCAGACGACAACGGGCCCGCAAGCGAGATGTGGTTTGTCGACCCCCGAACGTTTGGCGAAGTGGTGGTGTTCGACCCGCAGCAGGCCGCAACACAAATGCCCGAACTTGCGAGGCTTGGTATCGACCCGATTGAAGACGAACTGACGCCGCAAATACTTCGCGAGCGATTGAAGGGCAAGCGTGGAAGCCTGAAAGCAACGTTGCTCGACCAACATGTTGTTGCGGGCATTGGCAACATTTATGCCGACGAAATTTTGCACCGTGCGCGCCTCAGCCCAAGGCGCATTCCTGGCGTATTGACTCTTGCCACATGCACGCGGTTGTGCGAGGCAATCACGCATGTGCTGAATAAGGCCATCGAGGCTGGGGGCAGCACGCTTGAAGACACGCAATATGTAGACATCGAGGGCGATACCGGCTGGTTTCAGTTGGAGCACCGGGTGTATGGGCGGGCAGGCCTGCAATGTCTCACCTGCAAAAAGGCACGGATTTCTCGCACGACTATTGCTGGGCGAACCACCTGTTATTGCCCTGTTTGCCAGCGCTAGGCCAGTTTCAAATGCCTTGGGGAGGCGTATTTTCAAGTATTCTCGCCGATTGACGTGTTCCTTAAATCGCTAACCCTCAAGGGCTTCAAGTCCTTTGCAGATACCACGGTGATGGAGCTCGAACCAGGTGTCACCGTTGTGGTGGGGCCAAACGGTTCGGGCAAATCCAACGTGGTGGATGCCATTGCGTGGGTGCTTGGCGCCCAGGCACCAAGTTCGGTGCGAAGCCAAAAGATGGACGACGTTATTTTCGCGGGTACGGCGAAGCGCCCGGCACTTGGCCGCGCGGAAGTAATGCTGACCATCGACAACTCGGCAGGTTTGTTGCCCATCGAATTTACGGAAGTAACCGTCTATATCGCCGCCACCAAAAAGCAAGCGTACAAATGGGCAGTGCTGAGGCAGGCCATCCGTCCACAATTACCAATCTGAATGGCTTATGGACGGCCACGGC
>CAINLH010000344.1 GCA_903850275.1 uncultured Acidimicrobium sp. | reverse complement strand
GGATCGCCAGCATCCCTGAGATCAACAAAGTTGACTCCTTTTACTACCCGACCGTTTGTCACGTCGAGGCATGGAATAATTCGCTTTGCCAACATTTACAGCGCTACAAATTTCTGAAGTAGTGACAATCCCAGCGCGCCAGACTTTTCGGGGTGGAACTGAACACCAAAGACATTCTCATTTTCAATAACGGAAGAAAACGTGCTTCCGTGTGTGGTTGACCGCACCGTGGCGTTGCTCACTGGACAGAAATAGCTGTGAGCGAAATAGGCGAACTGCCTTGCCTGCTGACTGCACAGTGCCGATTTTGTATCACCCTCCAGCGTGTTCCATCCCATGTGCGGGATACGAACCTCGGCCTCTAACTTGCGAACCGAACCGGACAAGATGCCGAGACCTTTTTGATCTGGCGCTTCTTCGCTGCTCTCAAACAGCACTTGCATGCCTAGACAAATACCCAGATAGGGAGTGCCAATCCGTATTTCCTCTATCAGTGCTTCGCCCAAACTCAGGCGTTCAAACGCTGTACAGATTTGCCCAAAATGTCCTACCCCAGGAAGAACAATGTGCGAAGAGCCAGTGAGGCCATCGGCTGAATCTACAACACGATATTTTGCGTCGAACGAATCGAGCAGATTAGTGACCGACCGCAAGTTTCCCGCGCCATAGTCGATAACTGCGATCACAAAAGACCTTTCGTGCTTGGAAGCTGATCCTTCAGGCGCAGATCAGTAGAACATGCGTATCTCATTGATCGCGCAAAACATTTGAAGATAGCTTCAATCTTGTGGTGGCTAGATCTGCCGTACAACACTTTTGCGTGCAGATTTGCTCCAGCGCTATTCACAAACCCACCGAAAAAGTCGTGCACTAACTCCACCTGTAGATCGCCCACCACTCGGGCCCGAATGAGATCGGAATAGACGAGGGCAGGTCGACCACCTAGATCGACGGCCACTACCGCCAGCGTCTCGTCCATAGGTAATACGAAATAACCGGCCCGATTAATGCCCACTTTCTTGCCTAGCGCCTTTTTAAAGAGCTCCCCGAGAACTATGCCCACGTCTTCCACCGTGTGATGCTGATCGATATCCAGATCACCCTTAGCCACAATTGAAAGGTCAAAGCCACCGTGCTTCGCAAACAATTCCAACATGTGGTCCAGAAATCGAATGCCCGTGTCGATGTCGTACCGACCCTTGCCTTCAATGACTAACGAAGCGGTAATGCTGGTTTCCTTGCTAACTCGTTTGACGCTTGCTTTTCTCATTGCAGGTTCTCCAGTTCGTTTATGAATCGAGTCATTTGTTCAATCGTTCCAATCGTTATACGCACACAACCAGGGATTTCATGGCTTCTGTCTCGAATCAGGATTTCTTTTTCCCGCATGTGGGCCACCAACTGCTGCGCAGCATCACCAACGTTGATTAATACAAAATTTCCATCGGTGGGAAACTGGCGAATGCCAAGGCGTCGAAGCTCGCCTACAAGATACGTTCGTGCCTCAACCACTGACCGCACGTATTCCGATACCCATTCTGTGTCCAATACGGCGGCAGAGGCCGCAATCGCTGCAACCACATTGACGCTGTAAGGCGACTGTGCTTTACGCGACCACGCAATGTTGTTTGGCTGAGATATCAAACAGCCGCAGCGTAAACCTGCCATGCCATAGGCCTTAGAGAACGTTCGACTTACAAACAGATTTGAATATCTCCGCACAAAATCGAGCGCAGTAATCCCGGAAAAGTCGACATATGCCTCATCAACCAGCACGACAGCGTGCGGCACGCTCTGCAAGATTTGCTCAATCTCCTGAAGCGACACCGCTCGCCCAGTTGGATTATTGGGGTTTGCAATAAACACCGCCTTGGTTTTATCGCTCAACACACAAAGCAAAGACTCCAGGGGAAATGCAAGGTCGTCATCCATCCGATATTCGACTTCGGTCACGGTTGCGCCTGCTACTTCCGCATAGAAGCGGTACATCGCATACGAAGGGTGCAGTACCACCACCTCATCGCCCGGGTTGACGAAAGTCTGCACAAGTACCTGAATGGCTTCGTCTGTTCCGTTTGTCAGCATCACTTCGTCGGATTCAACCTGCAAAAACGTTGCAATTGTTCTGATTGCGTTGCTGTACTCCGGGTATGTCGCCACCTGTTCGCCCGACAAAGTTTGCAAAACTGCTGCCAACACAAGTGGTGAGCAGCCGGTGGTGTTCTCGTTGAAATCAAGTCGCAACATATTCCTGCGTCCTTGCGTGGGAGGAGAATACGACCGCATCTTGCGAACTGCTTCGCGCGGCTGAAGTGCATTGTTCTTGTTATCCATTGAGACGCATCTCCACGCTTCTGGCATGTGCCTCTAGGCCTTCTGCTCGGGCCAATGTGGTGACAGTTGCACCGAGGGCATCAAGAGCCTGTTTAGACAACTGCTGCGTCGTAATCACCTTGACGAAGTCGTTTACCGAGAGGCCGCCACGAATTGTTGCGTAACCCGCCGTGGGCAAGATGTGGTTTGGCCCACTTGCATAATCACCGGCCGCCTCGGTGCTGTACTGGCCGATAAATACAGAACCTGCATTGCGCACTCGGTCTAATTGCGACGGGTCGTATAACGAAAGATGCTCGGGCGCAATTAAATTGACAAGCCGAAAGGCGGAATCTTCCGAATCGCAGATCACGATTACCCCATTTATTCGAATTGATTCACCCGCCACATCTGCCGTTGACAAACCGGCAAGCTGAACACCGATTTCATGTTGCACGGCATTGGCAAGATTTGTAGAAGTAGTCAGCAAGATGGCGCGTGCATCCACATCATGTTCCGCCTGCGCAAGCATGTCGGCCGCGATCCACTGAGGATTGCCATCATTTGCGACAATCACGATTTCGCTTGGACCGGCAACAAAATCGATTGCAACATCGGCAGACACAAGTTTCTTTGCAGCGGCAACGTATGCGTTACCAGGCCCGACTATGCGCTGCACCGCGCCAATGCTCTCGGTGCCGTAAGCCATTGCGGCAATTGCTTGCGCACCACCGACGCACAACACGCGCTCAATTCCCAATCGCGAAGCTAACGCCAACATCTGCGCAGTTGGTCGAGGGCAAGCAACCGTGATGTCGGCGACGCCCGCAACCTGCGCTGGGACAACAGCCATAAGCATTGTGCTGAGCAGCGGGTACCTACCAGATGGAACGTATGCGCCTACACGGTCAAGCGGGCGAATTATCTGTCCCAACTCTCGATCACCGATTGTTTTGGTCCACGACTTCACCAACTGCTGCTCGGCAAACAAACGAACATTTGCGATTGCGGTATCTACCGCTTCCCCAAGTTCGCCGCCGAGCTCCCCGCCTGTTGCAACATAAAAAGAGTCGGAAGTAAAACCGTCCAGCTTTTCGGTGTACTTGAGCACCGCGGCGTCGCCCCCAGCGCGCACATCGGCAATTATTGGAGCCACCACCGAGATTGCTGACTGCATTCGGTCTGCCGAACGTGGAAGCAGGCTCAACGCTTGCCCTTCTTCAAGTATTCGAATCATTAGTTGACAATCTTGTTCAGCGGATATTCAACAATGCCCGTAGCACCCGACTGCTTCAGACGCGGAATAATGGTGCGAACGGTCGACTCATCGAGAATGGTATTGAGTGCCAGCCAGTTGTCATCGGACAACTGCGAAATAGTGGGTGTCTTCAGTGCGGGCAACACAGCAAGTACTTGCTGCAAACACTCCTTGGGGCAATTCATCATCAATCCGACCTTGCCCATTGCAGCGATGGCACCATTGAGCAACATTTTGATGTCCAATAGTTGCTGCTTCTTTTCCATGTCTTTCCACGAAGAGGTATTTGCAATCAGCTGCGTGTTGGATTCCAGAACCGTCTCGACTATCCGTAAGTTGTTGGCCCGAAGCGATGAACCTGTTTCGGTTACTTCAACGATGGCGTCGGCTAGAACTGGAGGCTTCACTTCGGTCGCCCCCCAACTGAACTCCACCTTTGCGGTTACACCATTGCTTGCGAGGTATCGCTTAGTTGTCTCGACCAATTCGGTAGCAATGATCTTGCCTTCTAGGTCGCGAACAGATTGGACCGTTGAGTTTTCTGGAACCGCAAGAACCCAACGCACTCGCCCAAAACTCTGTTTGGCATACACGAGGTCGGCAATGGGTTCGACATTCGCGCCAGTCTCGGCTATCCAGTCGAGCCCGGTCAGCCCAGCATCAAGCACGCCGTCTTCGACGTAACGAGCCATTTCCTGAGCACGAATCAGCATGCACTCGATGTTCGGGTCGTCTATTGCGGGAAAGTACGAACGGCTATTAACCGTAATTTGAAAACCAGCACGTCTAAATAGATCGATCGTCGCATTTTCTAGGCTGCCTTTTGGAATACCAAGCTTGAGTGTCATTTCGTTCCTCCGTAGATGTCGTTTGGTGAAAATGTCTGTTCGGAATTAGTGCTCCATTGGTTTCCAGCAAAGGTTCGAAAAAAGCAGCTGGTATAGCCCTCGTGGCAAACCCCTGGCCCATTTGCAATAACACTGATCACCAGCGCATCCCTGTCGCAATCTGTACGAATTTCGACAACCTGCAACGTGTGCCCCGATGATTCACCTTTCATCCAAAGCTTGTTTCGCGACCGACTAAAGAAGTGCACGAACCCACTCTCGATGGTTTGCAAGTACGACTCACCGTTCATAAAGCCGACCATAAGCACGTCGTTCGACGTGGAATCCTGGATGACGGCAACAATAAGCCCGTCCAGTTTGCTGAAATCTAATTTCTCTGCTGTTTCAATCATGATGTTTAAGCCTTTGTTTGAGGAGATTCGGGACAATAAAAAAACCCGCCGGTGAAAACCGACGGGCTCTGAGCAGTTTGAAGAAACTGGGTGCGTTACAGATGAGCCCGGCGTGTCACGTGATGAACGTGATGATGGGCAACATGTGTAATCAACATCTGGAGACGCACCCTAATGGCACGGTGGACGTAACACAACCTCAACCCAATAGCCCGTCGCGCAAAGCGATTGTTCGTGAGGCAGCCCGCTTTGTTCGCTGCTCCTTACGATCGGCCCAATCAGTGAGTGTTAGCAAACCATTGATACCGATCCATCGAAGTGGCTCTACTTCCCAATTTTTTGACTGATGCCCCACAAGCAACGAGCGAGTGAGTGGGCTCTGGGTGTCAGCGATCTGGTGCGAGATGGTGCGTCCAACCAAATTGGATAGTGCCACCCCATCGCCCACGTATCCACCTCCAGCACACAAACCTGTAGAGCGATCGACATTTGCATACGCATGCCAATCCCTGGGAGCACCCACCGGACCACCCCAGTGGTGCGTAAACGAAACATTGTCTAACTGCGGAAACGTTTCGCGCACGGTGTCTTCCAATTGGGCATGAATTCTTCGGTGGAAGTCAAACTTGGGTTTGATCCGAGATGAGAAGTGGTACGGGGCACCTCGACCACCAAACGCAATTCTGCCATCAGCCGTGCGCTGCGCATAGGTAACCATATTGCGGCCATCTGCAAAAGTCTCACGATTGTTCCAACCGATCGATTTCCATGCATCCGCTGACAGCGGCTCGGTCGCAACCATGAGTGAATACAGAGGAGCGATTGACCGCTTCATGGAATTCAATTGCGAGCCAAAAGATTCAACTGCCTTCACCACCCACCTCGCCGTCACATGGCCCGCTCTGGTAGTTACGTTTCGTTCCGAAATATTGATTACAGAACTGTTTTCAAATATTTCTACTCCCCGACGTTCCACTACATCAGCCAAACCCGAAACAAGTTTCCAAGGATTAATCACCGCACAATGCGGGCTATAAACGCCACCGAATGTGCGCGACACGCTAATTCTCTCCGAGATGTCGTCGGCTGTTTGCCATTTCAATACGTCGGGACCAAAACCAAGCTTTTGCCAATCCGCAACGTAATCACGTAGGCGTTGAACATGCGCTGGGTTAGAAGCCGACGTAATGGTGCCTCCTTTATGAAAATCGCACTGAATGGATTCTCTTTGCGCGACTTCACCGACTTCGTCAACCGTTGCGAACATCTCCTGTTGCGCGAAAAGCATTGCTTCACGACCATGCTGTTCCATCATCTCGCTTGGTGACATTGGCAAAAAGGCGCTGCACCAACCACCGTTGCGGCCACTTCCGCCGAAACCTATGTAATTTGCTTCGATGATTGCAATCTTCAGCGAAGGCGCAAGTTGTTGCAGGTAATACGCCGTCCACAAACCCGTGTAACCGCCACCAACAATGGCGACATCAAAACTGTGTGCACCTCGCAACTCTTGCCTGGACGTGCGAACTATGCCATCCTGCCAAAGTGTGGTTGCTCGCGCGCTTTGCACGTACATCCTGCTCTAGAGCAACGTCGCGGGTAACGCGCTCATTTCGAGATGCAGCTCACTGCCCGTGTACGGGTTAGCCAGTGCGACTTCTTCATTCAGTTCTATTCCTAGACCAGGTTCGGTTGGCGGAATGATGAAACCATTTTCAAACTTGATCGAAGTCTTGACGACTTGAGAATGAAAACCCTGCCAACCCTGAATGGTTTCAAGAATGAGAAAGTTCGGAGTGCATGTAGCCAACTGAATGTTTGCCGCGGCGACAACTGGTCCGCAATAGAGGTGCGGTGCAATTTGCGCGTGATAGACCTCGGCCATCGAAGCAATTTTCTTTGCTTCGAGCAACCCTCCGCAGCGACCAAGGTTTGGTTGCAAAATTGATGCGGCGCCATGCTTGAGCAGCTGATGAAACTCATATTTTGTTGTGAGTCGTTCGCCCGCAGAGATGGGAATGCTGGTGGCTCGCGCGACTTTGGCAATTTCCTCTGGC
>CAINLH010000343.1 GCA_903850275.1 uncultured Acidimicrobium sp. | reverse complement strand
GTGTCTTGGCACATTGGCAACACGCCGCCCGCTGCGATGCCCGCGTTCTTCAGCAGATCGAGCGCAACGAACCTGTCGTTATCGCTGGCCTCTGGGTCGGCCAAAATGTTTGCGAGTTGTTGCAGGTGGCTGGCGCGAAGCAGGTGCGCGATGTCGCGCATTGCATGTTCTGTCAGCGTCGTAATCGCCGATGGCTCGACTTTAAGAAACGTTCCCTCACTGGTGGAAAAAGTGGAGACGCCTTCGGTGGAGATCAGTCGGTATTCGGTGGTGTCGGGCCCGAGCGGAAGCAATTCGCTATATGCGAATGGCGCGTCGGTGGTCATGCCAGTGCTGGCGTGCCCTTGAATGCACCCGGGTCGCCGGCTTGAGGAATGAGTGGCTTCGACCACGCCACTGTTTCGGCGATGGTGTTTGCTACTTCGCGCCACGCTGCTGGGTTCCAACCTTCTGCTGCTGCAGGCACTGTGCCGTCGCTGCGAAGAAACACAAACGCTGGCAATTCGGCGAGACCTAGTTGTTTAACAACAACTCGTTCTGGGTCGGTAAATGTAAGGAACTCGGTTGCTAGTGGCCCAAGAAATTGTTTCGCTTCGGCAGGTGTTGCCGTGACAATGAAATTGACTCGCGCGGCAGAGTCGGCAAATTGATGCATGATGCGCGATGCGGTCTTCAAGATCCACGAGCTTTCGTTGGTGTACGGGTCGATCACCACGGACGCCAAGTGAAAAGTGGTGATCCATTCACGAAGCGGGCGGGCGTCGCCAACGAGGGGGGTGAGCTGGGTGTCGAGGGAAGGTGCGTTTGCCACAGCAAGTGACCGTAGCAAGCCGGCACTAGCGTTTCCGATATGCACCCCATCGAGCACCTGCGCTATGTGGCGCGTGCCACTGGCGCCGACCCCGTTTCCTTAGTTCATGAGACTTCGCAGGCCCTTCGCGGGTTGCGTCACGAGCCGGCTGGGCTGGTGTTAACTGCTCGCCGAATCGTCGAGCGCCATCCAACATGCGCCCCGTTGTGGTGGTTGTGCGCACAGGTGCTTGTAGCGCCCGACCCGTTTGACCGAGCGGAAGAACTGAGTTTGGAATTAGATGCCGATCGCACCACCGACCACTTGGTGGACGCGTTGCCGCAAGACGCAGTGGTGTGTGTTGTTGGTTGGAGCCCAACAGCTCTTGAAGCAATTGCTCGTCGTGGCGACTGCAGCGCGTTTGTTATTGACTCGTTTGGTACCGCAGATTCTGCGGTGCGCGTATTGGAGCAAGCCGGTTGCACTGCCGAAGCGGTGTCGCTCGAGCATGCTGCGCTCGCCGTTACGCGAAGCAACTTGGTAATTGCAGATGCACTGGCATGCGGCCCCGAAATGTTTTTTGCAAGCGCCGGTTCGTACGGCGTTGCTGCGTTGGCACATGTCGAGAGCGTGCCCGTGTGGCTGACTGCGCGCAAGGGCACACGACTGCCGAACGAGCTGTGGCTTGCAATGCACTCTCGGAATAGGGACGCCGATCAACCTTGGCGAACCGAGGTAGACGAGATTCCGCTTGCGCTGTGCGGCACCTTCGTTGGCCCCACGGGCATCAGCCATGTTCCGGCCGATGTGGTGCGCCCAGAATGTCCCGCTACGACCGAGATGCTCGTGCGCAGTGCAATGTAACCTGTAAGCCATGTCTGCACGCTCACGCCAACTTCCACGTCGTTCCTGTCTGTCCATTCCCGGCT
>CAINLH010000342.1 GCA_903850275.1 uncultured Acidimicrobium sp. | reverse complement strand
GTCGCGCGAACCTTCGGGGAAGCGGGCAACAACAAAATCGTTTTCTGGCCAGCGAATGTGGCGGTCGCCATCTTCGTCTAGGTATGTCTCGGGGCGTTCTTGGGTGAAGTCGAAGAATGGGTCTGGGTCGATGCTGCCAACCACCACTACATCGCGGTCTTGCACCGACCATTCCAGTGCGCCCGTTGCAACGCCCGCAACATCAAACCAGCCTCGAAGCGCAACGACCAAGACGGGGTCGCGCAACGGGCCAACTGCCTCCCAATCGGCGTCAAGTACTTCGCTGATGTTCATTGGCTGAAGCCAAATGTTTTCGTCAGGGCGCAGTTCACTGTGTCATCATGGCAGGCGTGACAACGCATCAAAACCCCCGCCCTCGAGTTTCTGCGCGGCTCGCGGCCATTGCAGAATCGGCAACCCTGGCAGTCGATGCGAAGGCAAAGGCCCTCAAAGCCAAGGGTGAAAATGTGATTGGTTTCGGTGCCGGCGAGCCTGATTTCCCTACACCCGAGCGCATTGTTGAGGCCGCAGTGCGCGCGGCCCGCGACCCCAAGTTTCACCGTTACACACCCGCAGCAGGCTTGCCCGAATTGCGCGAGGCAATTGCCGCAAAGACACTGCGCGACAGCGGTTTCTCGTGCGACGCATCGCAAGTGTTGGTAACAAACGGTGGCAAGTATGCAGTCTTCGTAGCCTTTGCCGCGTTGTGCGACCCGGGCGATGAAGTAATCATCCCCGCGCCGTACTGGACGACATACCCAGAGGCCGTTGCACTTGCTGGCGGTGTCTCTGTTGTTGTTGACACCACCGAGGAGTCGGAATTTAAGGTGACTGTGGAGCAGTTGGAAAAGGTGAGAACACCCAAAACAAAAGTGCTGCTGTTCGTTTCACCAGACAACCCAAGTGGCGCTGTGTACACACCAGAAGAAACCATGGCAATTGGCAAGTGGGCAGTAAAGCATGGCATCTGGGTGATTACCGACGAGATCTACGAGCATCTCACCTATGGCAAGCACAAGTTTTCGTCGATGCCAACGCTTGTCCCTGAACTTGCCGAAACCTGCGTCATCGTTAACGGTGTTGCAAAGACGTATGCAATGACGGGTTGGCGCGTTGGCTGGATGATTGGCCCGAAAGATGTAATGAAGGCTGCAATCAACTTTCAGTCGCACACCACATCCAACGTTTCTAACGTTGCACAAATTGCAGCGCTCGAGGCCGTCAGCGGCGACTTGTCCGCAGTTGCAATGATGCGCGAGTCGTTCGAGCGCCGCGGAACACTGATGCACAAAATGCTGAGCGCAATTCCTGGCATCACGTGCATGGAGCCGCAGGGTGCTTTCTATTGCTTCCCAAGCGTGAAGGGTTTGCTTGGCCAAAACATTGGTGGTCAGACAGCAGCCAATTCCATGCAACTGGCCGACATGGTGTTAGAGCAGGCCAAGGTTGCATTCGTTCCCGGCGAAGCATTCGGTGCCCCTGGCTATGCGCGTTTTAGTTTTGCGCTCGGCGATGCCGACTTGGTCGAGGGAATGGATCGTCTCGCAAGTTTGTTTGCTCGCTAGGGCACCTGTTCGGCTAAGGTGACATCACTTCGGTAATAGCCGAAGGGCAAAGTACTCAGCGAAGTCCGGTGAGATTCCGGCACTGTCCCGCAACGGTAATGCGAACAACTTGTTCGTCAGTCCGGTCGCCTAGTGCGTCTGCTTAATCAACCGCTCTCGCAAGAAGAGCAAGGAGACCATAATGAACAAGTTCATCAAGGCCGGCTTTGCCGGTCTTTTCTTATCTTTCGCCACGGTATTGTCCGCATGCGGGGGAAGCTCAACCAGCACAGACACCACGGTGGCAATGGCCAGCGAAGCTGTCTATCCAGTAACGGTTGGAGACCTCACGCTGGATGCACAACCAATGCGAATCATCTCGCTTTCACCAACAGCAACAGAAATGTTGTACGCAGTTGGCGCGGGTGCCCAAGTTGTTGCCGTAGACGAGTATTCGAACTACCCAGAAGAGGCCGCAGCACTAGGAACGATGCTCTCGGGTTTCGAGCCAAACATTGAGGCAATTAGCGGTTTCACGCCAGACCTCGTCATTGCTTCGTACGACCCAGGAACGCTTGTAGAGCAATTGGGTGCATTGAACATTCCGGTCTTTATCGCCAATGCCGCAACAAGTATTGACAATGTGTACGAGCAGATCGAACAGATTGGCTTGCTCACCGGACACGCTGATGCCGCGGTGCAACTTGCGGCCCAGATGAAAACGGAGATCGAAGCTGCGATTGCTGGTGTTGTTCCTGCAGTCGAGCCCATTTCATATTTCTATGAGTTGGACAACACGTTGTACTCCGTAACCTCGAACACTTTTGTTGGACAGATCTTCAATCTTTTTGGTCTTCGCAACATTGCCGACAATGTGGAGTCTGGAAATGACTATCCACAACTGTCTGCAGAGGTAGTCGTTTCTTCCGACCCAGACCTTATTTTCTTGGCCGACACGAAGTGCTGCAACGAGACCGCAGCAACAGTCGCTGCGCGCGATGGTTGGGGTGGCCTGAAGGCCGTAACCAATAATCACATCGTGGAATTAGACGATGACGTTGCTTCCCGCTGGGGGCCACGCATTGTGGAACTAGTGGTTGCAATTCGCGACGCCGTTGCAATGGTGGTTGCTGGTTCGTAGCCACCACTAACCATGTCTGCACTCCGCACATCCGATGTGTCCGCTCGGGGCACCGACCACCAGTTCTGGTGGTTTGCCCTGAGCGGAGTGCTGCTCGTATGCATGGTGCTCGTTGGCCTCATGATTGGGCCAGCAGGCCCAACGTGGTGGCGGATACCGCTTGAACTGCTGAACCGGTTGCCGCTGATCTCGGTTGACAGCGGGGTGAGTGCGTCCGACTGGAACATTGTTTGGCAAATACGCGCGCCTCGTGTGGTGCTTGCGGTAATAGTTGGTTCGACGCTTTCAATTTCTGGCGCCAGTTACCAAGGTGTTTTTCGCAACCCACTTGTCGACCCGTATCTGTTGGGTGTGGCAGCAGGTGCGGGGCTTGGAGCGACAGTGGTGTTCTCGCTGCAATCCGGCGAGTCGTCCACGTGGTTTATCGACCCACTGCCACTCATTGCTTTTGGCGGCGCGCTTGTTGCGGTGTTGGTGACGTATCTTGTGGGCACTGCGTTCGGCGCCAATCGTTCTACAACCACGCTTGTTTTGGCGGGTGTTGCAGTCACCTCGTTAGCAACCGCAATACAGGCCTTCATTTTGCAGCGCAATACCGACGTAGTTCGTCAGGTCTATTCGTGGATTCTTGGCAGGTTGTCGAGTGCAACATGGGGAGACGTGCGCTTGGTGTTGCCGTATGTCATTGCCAGCACCGTGGTGTTGCTGCTGCATCGCAGGTTGCTCGACGTGATGCGCGTGGGCGATGACGAGGCGCTTGCACTTGGTGTAAATGTTCGTCGTGTGCGGCTTGTGGTGGTGCTTGCTGCAACGCTTGGCACCGCGTCGGTAGTCGCGGTCAGTGGCTTAATCGGTTTCGTTGGCATCATTGTGCCGCACGCAGTTCGATTGCTTGCCGGCGCAAGTTATCGCAGGGTGTTGCCACTGAGTGTGCTGCTTGGCGCGGCGTTCCTTGTTGCGGCAGATATCCCAAGCCGTGTGCTTGCCAATCCAGCCGAGACACCAATTGGTGTGGTCACTGCTTTCTTTGGCGCACCGTTCTTCCTCTTGCTTCTTCGAACACGGCAGACATCGCAATGAGCACGCTTGGTTTTTGCAATCTAGGAGTAAGTTACGACGGCGTTCCTGCCGTTGTCGACTTCAATGACATCTTGTATTCGGGCGAGTGGTTGTGCCTTATTGGTCCCAACGGCGCTGGCAAGTCCTCTGTTTTGCGCGCTGCTGCCGGGTTGGTGTCGTACAGCGGTTCAGTTGCCATTGATCAGAACGAAATCCCTGCAACGTCGGCGCGTTGGCGAGCACGCCACATTGCTTATGTGCCGCAATCGCCGGTGATACCAACCGACATGATTGTGCACGACTACGTGTTGCTTGGGCGCAACCCGTACATCAAGCATTTTGCTAGCGAATCACAGAACGACAGAGACGTGGTGGAGCGAGTTCTTCACCGACTCGACCTCACTTCGTTTACAAAGCGACCACTGGGCACGTTGTCGGGTGGCGAGGTGCAGCGATTGGTGATTGCTCGTGCGCTTGCGCAAGAGGCGCCCGTGTTGTTTCTTGACGAACCAACAAGCGCTCTAGATATTGGTCACCAACAACAAGCGCTCGAGTTGGTTGACGGCCTTCGCCGAGAGCAAGGACTCACAGTTGTTTCGGCAATGCACGACCTCACGCTTGCCGGCATGTACGCCGACAGGTTGGTGCTGATGCATCAAGGTAGGCGAGTGGCCGAGGGTACGGCACAACATGTGCTTCGATCTGAAACGTTGGCCGAGTTCTATGGCGTGACTGCACGCGTGCATCACGAGCCAGATGGCACTGTGGTGGTGATTCCGCAGCGCACACCGTCGTTATAACGACATAGCCACTACCGTGGCACGTGATGTCTGACGTCGGTCGATTGTTGAATGAACATGTTGTTGGGTGTGCTGCCGCTCACCAACGGCTGTTAGCCGCGCTCGAAACACTGACCGACGAACAGTGCCGTGGCACAACGGCTCTTCCGGGTTGGACGCGCGGCCATGTGCTCAATCATCTTGCGCGCAATGCCGACAGCCACGTGCATCTTTTGCAATGTGCTTCGCGTGGCGAAGTGGGCGAGCAGTATCCGGGTGGTGCGGTGGCGCGCAACGCAGCGATCGAGGACGGTGCGGGGCGTTCGGCAGAGCAGTTGGTGGCCGACATCCGCCGCAGTATTTACGCGCTCGAAGCGCAGTGGGCGGC
>CAINLH010000341.1 GCA_903850275.1 uncultured Acidimicrobium sp. | reverse complement strand
GTTCGCGCTTGCTGTGCTCAATTAATGCTTTCGGGAAAGATGGGCGGATGTCATAGATGAACTCAATGTTCGGGTGGGAGATTGTGGACGACTTCAGCGCCAGTTCCGAATGTGCTTTCTGTCGTATTGCAGAAAAAGAACTGACTGCTCTTGAATCAGATTCGAAATATGTTCCCGAGTCTGCCTTGCGCGTTAAGTAGCTGTCCTTCAGGTCATAAATCATCGCGTTTTTGTAACTGAGGCTGTCGGATATCACCGTTGGCTGAGCGGTTGCCCCTTTGCCCGTTTTCACGGCAACGCCAGAGTTCCAGGTGGTCTTCGTCCCCTTCTTCACGCACGTATATTTCATGCCCTTGCTTATCGTGGTGGCACCGACACGGGTGCACTTGCCGCCGGCCTTTGTTGGCGTCGCCGCACTTGCTGGGCTGATCACGCTCGTCAAGGTGAGTGCGAAGCAAACTGCCAAAATTCGGGTTTTCATAACTGTGATGCTAATTTCAAAAAATGACCTCACAAGACAGTAAAGGTATGCCAGTTATCGGCCTCATTGGCCTTGGAAACCTAGGCAACCCCATGGCCGTCAGCGCCTTATCCCACGGTTACGGCATGGTGGTTCACAGCCTCAACAAAGCCGAAGCCGACAACCTGCTTGCCCTTGGTGCAACCTGGGCCAACACCGCAGCAGAAGTGGGGCAGAAGAGCGACGTCGTCATCACTGTTCTGCCAGCACCACATCACGTGCACGACATCATGATTGGCAGCGGCGGCGTGTTGCAGCAAATGAAATCTGGAAGCACGTTCATAGACATGAGCACCTCATCAGTGGAAGTTGCCAACGAAATCAAAGCCCTTGCCGACCCCAAAGGCATTGCGGTCATGGAAGCACCTGTATCTTTTCTCGCCAAAGCCCCAATCGGCGCCTCACGCAATTCGGCATCGCTACAAATCTTTGTTGGCGGCGCAAAAGAAAACTTCGATCAACACCTGCCCTTGTTCCGCGCCCTCGGCGGCATCCCCGAACAGATCTATTACGCGGGTCCAAACGGGGCAGGGTATGCAATAAAAGTGCTGCTCAATCTGTTGTGGTTCATCTACGCCGCTGGCACTTCCGAAGTGTTGGCAATCGGCTCCAAACTTGGCCTCGATTTACGTGTGCTGCAACAGGCACTATGTGCGTCACCCACACAGTCCAACTTCCTGCAGTACGACATCAACAGCGTGTTCGAGGCAGGAAATTACGACGAAGGCTTCACCATCGACTTGGTGTGTAAAGACATCCAACTGGGCATTGCCCTCGCCAACAAAACAGGCATCGACGCCGTTGTCTCCAAAATTGCCGAGCAACTACACCTCAAGGCACTTGACACCTATGGCCCAAAGTCGGGGGAGATGTCGGTAGTCAAACTCTATGAAGAAGCGGCCGGCACACTCTTTCGCGCCTAAGCACCCTGCCATTCCCGCAATACCCCCGCGATACTCTTTCCCAATGGATAAGGGCGCAACCGACACGTTGACCACATCCATCCCTCTCCACGATGTCGAGTTCTGCATTATCGACCTCGAAACCACCGGCGGCTCTCACGAGTATCACTCCATCACCGAAATAGGCGCAGTCAAATACCGCGGCGGCATCGAGATCGATCGTTTCACCACACTTGTCAACCCCGGCTGCGCCATCCCTCCCTTCATCACTGTGCTCACCGGCATCACCAACACCATGGTTGCCACCGCACCTCCCATCGAAGACACCCTGCAACCATTGCTCAACTTCATTGGCACCTCTGTGCTTGTTGCTCACAACGCCCGCTTCGACATCGGGTTCATCAACGCAGCCTTACTCATGCACGACTACGAACCTTTGCCCAACCGCGTGCTCGACACCGTTGGCCTGGCACGCCGCATCGTTGGCGCCGAAGTCAAAAACTGCAAGCTCTCCACACTCGCCTCATCGTTCAACTTTCCTCATCAGCCCAGCCACCGCGCCATCAACGACGTGCTTGCCACAGGCGACTTGCTGCACCTGCTCATCGAGCGCGCAGCAGGCTTCGGCATTTTCGATCTCGACGAGTTTGCCGCCATGTCCAAAATCTGGTCGCACCCTCAGGCATCCAAACTCAAACTCACTGTCGATCTTCCCCGCACACCCGGCATCTATCTGTTTGTCGACAACAGGGGAGACGTGCTCTATGTAGGCAAAGCCACCAACATTCGTTCCCGTGTGCGCAGCTACTTCGGCACCGCCGACACCCGCCGCAAGGTTGGCTCTCTCCTCAAGTTGATGCACGCCATCCATTACGTTTCCACCCCCGACGTCCTCACCGCCGAAGTGCTGGAGTTACGCATGATCTCCAAACTGCGCCCCCGATACAACTTTGCCGGCACACGCTCGGCCAAGTATTGCTACGTGCGCCTCACCTTGGGCGAGCAGTGGCCCCGCCTCGCCATCACCACCCGCGTTACCGCCACCTCTACCGACCTCTACCTTGGCCCCATCTCCACCCGCTCCATTGCCCGCGAAGTAGTAGACGCCATCGAGTCAGTTGTGCCCCTACGCCGCTGCACGGTGCGCATGGGCCGCAACTACCGCGCCCCCGACGACGCACCCATGTGCTCTGCCGCCCAACTAGGCCTTGCGCATTGCCCCTGCTCTGGCACTGCCGACCCCACCTCCTACGCCATTGAGGTGCAACGCGTAGTTGCCGCCATGCAAGGCAACGCCCAACCCATCATCGATTTCCTCACCGACAAAATGAACAACCACTCTCAGGCCCAACGCTTCGAGGAAGCGGGCTTCGTGCTCAACCGCATCGAAGCC
>CAINLH010000340.1 GCA_903850275.1 uncultured Acidimicrobium sp. | reverse complement strand
CGTTGGTGATGTTGCTGTATGCGTTGATCACTTGGGTGGTTGGCTTTGCGTTAAGTGCAGCATCGATTATTTGCGTGAGGCCCGCTGGGTCGAGAAATGGTTCGTCGCCTTGCACATTGATGTACCACTGTGCTGGGCGCAGAGCGGCGACTTCTGCAACGCGGTCGGTGCCAGTGAGGCAATTGTCGCTGGTGAGAATCACGTTGATGTTGTTGGCTGTGCAGAAGTCGACAATGCGATTGTCTTCGGTAGCAACAACGATGTTGTCGGCGGATACTGCAAGTAGGCACTGCTCGTAGCAGCGTTGCACAACGGCCTTGCCGCCAAGTTGGGCCAAGGCTTTGCCAGGGAAACGCGACGACGCGTAACGGGCGGGAATGACAACGAGAAAGTCGGTGGGTGTTTGGGTCACGTTAGAGCGGGGCAAACATGGAGGAACGCTCGATATTGAAGCGTGTGCGGGTGATGGACACCACCTGTGGTGCGTTGTTTAGTTGCGCAAACTTTGCAAACACGTCGTCCATTTCCTGAAAGCGATGATCGTCTTGCGAGAAACCGTCGAAGCCTGCAACGAGGATTCGCTTTGCGCCACCCTGTGCTGCAAGCGCGAGGGCATACGCCGCAGAAAGCAGGCGCGGAAGCGTGGCTTGTGTCGGCGCAAGTGAAAACCCTGCATCGCTAATGGCAACGCCAACGTCGCGCGGCTGTTTGGTGGTGATATCGAGTTCGTTTAGCAGTGCCGATGGCGCAAACACTGGGCATTGCAGTTGCGAGATAGCGGTTGCCTCTAGAGCCGCACGTTCGGGATGGCACACTGCAACGGCGTCTATCAGCGATTGGTTAATCGCAGAAAATGCACCAAGCCCGATGACAACTGGTTTGTGTTGGGCAATGAACTGCTCGAGCTCTACCTTTTTGGTGCGGGCTTCGTCGCCGGGGCCAATGATGAGCACATCTTTGCCAGCGCACCACGAGGATGCGTCGAAGGTGCCGGCGTAGTTAACAACGCGGCCGGCGGTGATGCCAACCAGACGATTGCGATCGAATTGTGCGCCGCCGTGCTCGTTGAGGTGCTCGAGTGCGCCAACGATCTGTGCTGGTGCGTAGCGGCCATCTTTTGTCAGTTCCATGACGTAGGTGGGGTGAATGCCGTAGTTGGCAGACAAGAAGTAATACAGGTTGGATCCCCACTCGTGTTTGCGCTGCAAGTTGGTGAAGTCGCGCGAGACAAGGTTGACGAGCGGCATGACGTCGATGTTGCTGCGGCCAAGACGATTTAGTTCGGGCGCAAGATATTCGGTGCGCACATTGCCGGGGCCGCGGCCCATGCCAAGAATGGTTGCGTCTACCCACGTTGCTCCTGCATCTACTGCGGCAAGCGTGCTGGAGAGCGCGTACGTCATGTTGTCGTGCAGGTGGCAGCCAACTGGGCCTTCAAAACCTTCGGCGAGTGCGTGCATGATTGGCGCAAGCTCGTGCGGGCGAAGGCCACCGAACGAGTCGGCAATGTAGGCAACTTCGACGCCCATGGTTTTGCATTGTTTGCCGAAAGCACGAATTTCTTCTGGGCTGCGGTCGGAGACTTGCATCAAGTTGATG
>CAINLH010000339.1 GCA_903850275.1 uncultured Acidimicrobium sp. | reverse complement strand
CAGCTCAGTGCAGCAGGTGGGGACTTTCTCGCAGCAGTTCAGTGGATGACCGAACTCGTTGAATTGACAAAGTCAATCACTGGTGTGGATGCCAACATCGGAAACTCCATTTTCGGAACGCTCGGTGTAATCGGCTACTTCGCCGGTTATGCAAACGCAGCACAGATTGACGAAGCCCGAGCAAAGCTCGCAGCCAACGCAGCCTGGTTTCCGAAGTTCATGGAAGGTGGAAAGTTCGCAATGCCAGGAACCGTCGTACAGCGTCACATCGTAAAGATCGCGTAATTGCGAAAGACAAGTATCCAATCAACTTCAATAGTCAAAGAGGGTGCCAGTGGCGCAACGCTGCTGGCACCCTTTTGGGTACCTAGAGGTATCCGCGCCAATCTGCTCAATCACTCAAAAACCTTTGTGTCTTTCTGGTTACAGAGGCGATGTACCACTAGTACCCAATGGATACGGGCTCTGACCTCGCAAGAAGCCCAATGTTTCTAGCTGTCTTTTGGTCCATCAGGCATACGGTTGCGTTTGTGAGCCATTCGGCACACCAAAGGTACTGGGGGTTAGTTCATGTTGTTATTCAATAGAACAATTCAGACGAGCGGCGATTTGCCAGCAATCATGCCGTTATTGCAAGAAATTACCGCAATCACAAAAGCAAATGATGTGCCGATGAATGTTTGGGTTGGTGGCAACGGCTTCACCGCGGGAACCGCGATTTTTAGCGTCGGCTACGAATCATTAGCAGCTCGCGCAGCGGCAACATCGAGACTGATGGCAGCAAAAGGCTGGTGGGAAGTGAATCGCAAGATGCGTGACCACGTGCTCTCATCCGAGCCGGACATCATTATGAACTACGTACGTGGTGGTTCATTGGGCGCAGCAATTCCTGTCGGAACAGTTGTACAGACAAATCAGTTTCAGTTGGTACAAGGTGCCGACTTTATGGGCGCGCTGAAATGGGGCAACGAGTTTGCCGAATTGCACACCAAAGTGACTGGCGTCGAAGCCAGCATTGTTCACACGATCTATGGCGTGGTGGGTGGAATGGGCATGATCACGGGTTTCCCGAATTTCGAAGCTATCGATGCTTCGCGGGCAAAGGCCGTGGCAAGTGCTGAGTGGATGACGAAGTACATGGAAGCGGGCAAATTCGCCATGGCAGGAACAGTGATGGCCCGCCTCATGGTCAAAGTCGCGTAATAGCGAAACAAAATAAACCAAATTAACAAGGGGGTAAATTAATTATGGAAGAATCAAAAAATAGGTCAGCTGCACTTGCACGTTCGAATATGGCATTTTCTGTCGCATACGAAGTCGCAAGTATCGCAATTATTGCCATCATCGTGTTTGGTGATGTTGCTACAGCAGACGACAGCATCAAGCGACTGGTTGCATTTTCCGCTGTGATCTCATCGATCACTGCATGGATCTTCACCAGTAATGCGTTGAAGGCATCAGAAACTGCAGCAAAAGACATGACTCCAGCAGAAGCGGCTACTGCAACAGGCAAGGCCAATTCGAAGCAGCCATGGGTGGTCTACCAGGTCTATGCCTTGGCAATCACCATTGCAACAATCACCATCACGCTGACCGCTATTTACTAAATAGCCCAGTAGGGAAGTAATTCAAAGGGTGCCAGTGGCGTCATGCTGCTGGCACCCTTTTCGTTCCGTGGTTCGCTATTGTCTGTTGACCAACCTCGTCAATAGGAGACAATCATCATGGGTACATGCGGCTGCGGATACACAACAGATGCCAACAAGAACTGCAACGGCACTCACCGAGTAGTGCAGGCAGTTAAGGCCGACATCGTCAAGGATCTCGAAGCAAACGGTTTCGCCGAAGCTTCAGCATTTGTTAAGGGCGAAAAAGCCGACAAATAGTCAGTAACTCGCACATGAAACCCCTCGCGAGAAAGTTGCTCATCGGCGTCGTCGTGCTTGCCATTGGCGCCGTCGCCGGCCCATGGGTGTACATCAACCTGATTAAAGATGACGCCCCCGATCAACTGCGCCTGGAGCCCGCCGCGCAAACCGCGGTCGAAACCACCATCGCCGACACCACCAGCACTGTTGATGGCACCTGGGCCATAGCAACAGACTCCATCGTGGGTTACCGCGTGAAAGAAGTGATCGTTGCCCAAAGCACCGAAGGCGTAGGCCGCACCTCGGCCGTGCAGGGCACACTCAACATTGCAAGTGGGCAAGTAATCGAAGCCCAGTTCTCGGTAGACATGACCACGCTGAAAAGCGACAGCAGCAGGCGAGACGGTCAGGTCAATAATCGAATACTCGACACCGCAACGTACCCAACTGCAACCTTCACGTTGAAGCAACCAATCACACTCACACCTGAAGCATTAGCGGGAAGCGATCTCACAACGCAGGCAACTGGCACTCTCACATTGCGAGGAGTCACAAAAGACATCGAACTCACCGTTATTGCCCGCCTGGCTAACGACGTCATCGAAGTCAATGGCTCAATCGAAATCATCTTTGCCGACTGGTCGATTCCCGACCCAAGCATTTCTGCAATCGTGGTGGAAGACCGCGGGCAACTCGAGTTTCTGCTGCGCTTTACGCGCTAATTGTTACTTG
>CAINLH010000338.1 GCA_903850275.1 uncultured Acidimicrobium sp. | reverse complement strand
CGTGATGGGAAGTGGAATGAAGGCATCAGAACCGCTGGTGTTTGGGCCACTACTTGCGTGCATGCGTGAGGCGTATGTTGCAAACCGAGGCCACTCGCACACAAGCGTGCGCGCTCAAGTGGTGGAAGACATTGCCCTTGGGCGATTATTCAAACAAACCAGGGTGTATTTGGGTACGCCATCAACCTGCACATTTCGCATGTATCCCAAAGGGTTCTTTGCGGTGTTATCAGGGTTTGCAAAGAATATTGCGGCTGGCGCTGCATCGGTGCCTATTGGGCGCAGAGTGTTGATTGCTGCCTGGTGCGCGTCGCTTGTGGGTGGTGTCATTACATCGCCATGGATGTATCTGGCATCGCTTGTTCAGGTAGCAGTGTTCGCAAAAAGGGTAGGACGCTTCAACCCACTTGTCGCTGCACTTTTCCCCGTGCACATGCTGTTCTTCACCGTTGTGGTGATCAAGAGTTTCTGGGACGGTGTTTTACGAGGCGGGGTTCGATGGAGTGGCAGAACCATTCGAACCCGGTAACTCACTAACAAAAAACTTTTCGCGGTAGTACTGCAACTCGCGGACGCTTTCCCTTACGTCGTCCATTGCTCGGTGCATGCCACCTTTATTTGGGCGATCGATGCCGGACTTTGGAAACCAACGTTTAGCCAATTCCTTAACGCTGGAGACATCAACACTTCGGTAATGCAAGTAGTTTTCAATTTCAGGCAGATACTTTGCAAGAAACCGGCGGTCGGTTCCGATGGAGTTGCCGCAAAGTGGCACCGTGCGAGCCTCGGGAACATGCAGCTTGATGAACTCCAGGGTTGCTGCGCCGGCCTCCTCCAGGGTGATTGTTGAAGAGGTAATCGCATCCAACAAACCAGACTTAGTGTGCATTTCAACCACGATTGGCTTCATGATGGAGAGCACAGCTGCTGGTTGGTGGATGACGAGGTCTGGGCCTTCGGCCACGATGTTGAGATCGTCGTCGGTGACCAAGGTGGCGATCTCCACAATGACGTCGGTGTCGGGCTCGAGGCCAGTCATTTCTAAGTCCATCCACACCAGCACGCCATGCAATCTAGGCGTAATCTCGTGCAATGACGAAAAGCAGTATTCGTGTTGCGGTACAGCGACTAGACCCGGCGCTTGCCCTTCCCGTGACGGCACATGCGGGGGACGCAGGCGTAGATCTGTATGCCAGGGAGGATGCAACGATTGCGGCTGGCGGCGGTCGCATATTGATGCCCACTGGGTTGGCTGTGGCTATTCCATTGGGTTATGCGGGCCTTGTAGTGCCGCGAAGCGGGCTTGCATTGAAGTATGGCATCACGTTGGTGAACACCCCAGGAATCATCGACAGCGGTTATCGCGGCGAATTGAAAGTAGTCATGATCAACACAGACCCTGTTGCGGATTATGTGGTTTCACGAGGAGATCGAGTTGCGCAGTTACTCGTTCAACAAATTGAAACCGTGCAGTGGGAAGAAGTCGATCAGCTGTCGGGCGAAGACCGCGGTGGCGGCTTTGGGCACTCTGGCAGGTAACTAGCGAGTCGTTGGCCCACGGCTCAAGAGAATGTTCTCTCGCTCGTAGTTTGCAATCGTTTCATCGTCAAGACCAACGATGTTGGAAAACACGTCGTGATTATCTTCGCCACGATATTGAGCGACACCGCGGGTGCTTGTGTCGGAGCCGGAAAAATGCCACGGGCTGTTAGGAATCCGCAAGGTACCTGTGCCGCGGTTGTCGATATCGACAATGGCGCCGCGCGATTCGGCCCAATCTGTTTCGGCAAGTTCACGAACGCTTCGCAACCGACCGCACGCGAGTTGGTTCTTTGCTAACCGCGCCTCAATTTCGTCGGCGGTTGGAACGGTTTTGGCCCACTCCAACATGATTGACATCAGTTCATTGAAGTGCTGAAGACGATGCGCAATATCTTTGAACCGCTCGTCGCGAAGCAACTCTGGTTTTTCCATAGCACCGACAAAAAAGTCGAACGTTCCCTTTTCGGCGGGATGCCCACTGACCACAACCATCGAACCATCTGCAACTGTGAGCACTGGATAATCGGCCGGTTGAAATGAGCGAATAGTTCCTTCGGGCACATCGTCGTCCCAGAGGTGATTGTGCGCGTGCTCGTTTACATAAAGCATGGTTTCTGCCATTGAGACATCGATGTATTGACCGCACTGCGTGTGTTCGCGCTGATACAACGCTGCAAGAATCGCAGCGGATGCCTCGAGTGCGGTGTACACGTCACCGTGGCTGTGTGGGTCATTGGCGTATTGCCCGCCCCTTACGTCGCCCTGAAACTTTGTGATTCCTGTTTCGGCGTTGACCACAGGTGCGTATGCCCGCCGAGTAACCCACGGCCCGGTTGCGCCGTAACCAGAAATGGACGCGTAGATCAATCGCGGGTTGGAGGAACGTAAT
>CAINLH010000337.1 GCA_903850275.1 uncultured Acidimicrobium sp. | reverse complement strand
TATCGCACCCGGCGAGACCATTGCCATCGTGGGCTCCAGCGGCGCAGGCAAGACAACGCTTGCCAACCTGATTGCGCGCATGTATGACGTAACGAGAGGAACTGTGAAACTGGACGGGCATGACGTGCGCGACGTAACTGGTATTTCGCTTCGTTCGGCAATTGGTGTTGTCTCGCAAGACCCACACATGTTTCACGAGTCGATTAAGGCCAACTTGCTGTACGCGCAGCCGGGTGCAACCGATGCGCAACTTGCGGAGGCGTGCAAGTCGGCTTACATCCACGACACCATCGCATCGCTGCCCGATGGGTACGACACTGTGGTTGGCGAGCGCGGCTACCGCCTGTCGGGTGGCGAAAAGCAGCGGTTGGCAATTGCTCGATTGTTGTTGAAGAACCCCGCAGTCATGATTTTGGATGAGGCCACCAGCCATCTCGACAACGAAAGTGAAGTGTTGGTGCGGCGCGCACTTGAGGCTGCAAGCACTAATCGAACCGCGATTGTGATCGCACACCGGTTGTCTACTATTCGTGATGCAGACAGGATTGTGGTGCTCGACCAAGGTCGGGTGGCCGAAGAAGGGACACACGATCAACTCATGGCATTAAATGGCTTGTACGCATCTCAGGTTCGCGCCGGCGGAAGCTTCACTACCTCAGCAATGCAATGAGCGACGAAGCACGCACGCTGTCGGTTAGCCAGTTTCTCGACATTGTTAAAGGTGTCCTGAGCCAGGCGTTTGAAGGCGGGCTGTGGATTCAAGGCGAAATCGAAGGCTTTAATGGCCGAGGCAAGCACACGTATTTCACCATCGTCGAACGCGAGAGCGGCAAGAAAGCCGCGGTGAGCATTGCCATTTTTGAATATCAAATGCGCCACATCAAGCCGCTGCTGACAAAGCACCGTTTGGAATTGGCCGACGGCATCAAGGTGCGGCTGTATGGAACCCCCGACATATATGTAGACAGAGGTTCGTTCAGTTTCAAGGTCACCAACATCGACCCGCGCTTCACACTTGGCGACCTTGCCGGCCAACGAGACGAGATTGTGCAACGCCTAAAAACTCGGGGCCTGTATCAGGCCAACAAGTTGGTGCCACTGCCCGTTGCGCCGTTACGCATTGCGTTGATCACCAGCATTGGCAGCGCGGCGCATGCCGACGCATTGCACGAACTGGAAGCATCAGGAATTGGTTTTGAAGTGTTTGTGCACGATGTGCGGGTGCAAGGTGCCGAGGCCGTGCCAACAGTGGTGGCAGCAATAGAACAAGCAGGCGCACGCACCGATATCGACGTGGTGATGTTGGTGCGCGGCGGCGGATCAAAAACCGACTTGCTTGCGTTTGATAGCGAAGAAATTGCTGCAGCAATTGGCATGTGCCCGTTGCCCGTATTCACAGGCATTGGTCATGAAGTGGACACCAGCATTGCCGACGAGGTTGCACACCGCGCGTACAAAACACCAACCGCGTGCGCGGCGGGTGTGGTGCAGTTGGTGCAAGAGTTTGTGCAATCAACCGAAGATGCGTGGTCACAAATTTCACTCACCGCGTCCGAGTTGTTGAGCGATACCGAGCGTACGTTGAATGAAACTGCGCAAGCT
>CAINLH010000336.1 GCA_903850275.1 uncultured Acidimicrobium sp. | reverse complement strand
AGAACCTCAGCAACACTGGCGCGTGATCGCTTGGCTTTTCGCCCTTGCGCGCATTGCGATCGATGGTGGTTTCGGTGGTGCGTTGAGCAACCGATTTTGAAACCAACAGATAATCGATGCGCATGCCGTGGCCTTTGTGGAAACTGCCGTCGCGGTAGTCCCACCATGAATACAACTTTGGCTCTGGGTGCTGTTCGCGGAAGATGTCGACGAGGCCCCATGTGCGCAACTCGGCAAGCACGTTTCGCTCGGGTTCGCTGACGTGGGTGGAGCCCTCGAGGGCGGCCGGATCCCACACGTCGATGTCAAGCGGCGCAATGTTGAAGTCGCCCGTGACAATCACGTCGTCGGACGGTGTTGCAATGGTGTCTACGTGTTGGCGCAACTGCTTCATCCAGCGAAGTTTGTATTGATAGTGCTCGTGATCAAGTTCGCGGCCGTTGGGCACGTACACGCACACCACTTTGGCGCCGCCGCATGTTGCGCTGATGATGCGCGCGTCGGTGTCGGGGTCGCCCACTGCAAAGTTTTGCACCACGTCGGTAAGCCCAACTTTGGACAAGATGGCAACGCCGTTCCATTGCCCCTGGCCGAAGTGTGCGCTTTCGTAACCCATCTCGGCAAACACTTCGGTGGGAAACACTTCTTGCTTCATTTTGGTTTCCTGCATGCACAACACGTCGGGTTGAGCTTCTTCTAGCCAGGCCTGCACACGGGGCAAGCGGGCCTTTAACGAATTCACATTCCAGGTAGCAACGAGCACCTGAACAAACTACTTCTTCTTCGCGGCCACCTTGCGAGCGGGCAGGGCCGACTGGCGCTTCTTTTTCTTCTTGGCTTTGCCCGCTGCCGACGATGAGACCTTTTTCTCGGGGGCCGAAACACCGCTGATGGCGACATCGATGCTGCGGCGCGAGGCAACGAAGCTGGAGACAACGAGCGAAACGCTCTGCCCTAACTTGACGTGTTCGCGCGCGCTGCGAGGTGCAGGGTTGGCCATTAAGCGAAGCGGCAAGTAACACATGACGTCATTGACGCGAACATACACACCGTGCGCCGAATAGCTGTCGACGGTGCCTTTCACTTTGCTGCCAACCGGATGCTTCTCGACAAACTCGAGGAACGGCGTTAACTCGTTGGATGTAACGACGGGCTTCACGGGCTTTGGTGCGGTCTGCGATTTTGTTGCGGGTGCTGCAGGCTTCATTGCAGCAACAACAGGTTTTGTTTTTGGTGCAACCTTGGCGTTCGGTGGTGGCGCTTTAGGAACAGGCATTGGTCGGCTTGCTTCACGACTTGCTTTCTTCACCGACTTGGCAATAGATGGGCGCACGGGAAGGCGTTCGATAAACACCCAACCAACATGCGGCACGGGCTTGCCACCAATGAGGCGGCCGGCGTCGAACAACCACGGGTACTGCGGCTGAAACTCTTGGTAGCTGTCGTTGGAAACGATGCTTGCGCCAACCTTGGCTGCAATGGTGAGCACGAAGCCATCGCCGCGGCCAACTGCGCCAGCGGGTGGCGCAACCAACTCGTTGTTGTCGATTGCTTCGTTAAATTCGGAGACTTCGCGCTTGTCGATGCGATGACCAAACGTTGCGTCCACCACCACCGTCACTTTGGTGTCGGGAAATTCGTTCATGTACGAGAGAACGGCCTCGTTCAATTGTTTGAGGCTGGGCGCGGTTCGGCCCTCGGTCGCCAAATTAGACCCATCCACCACCACATGCTTAGGACCGTTTTTTGGCACGGGGACAGTCAACCAGCCCGTGGACCCTCGCCGAGTGATGCCTTAGCCCGTACGCTCATTGGGTGCTTAGGGCTGTCTTTTTTGATTTTGGTGGGGTCATTCTGTCGAGCCCCTTTGAGGCGTTCAATCACTACGAGGCAGCCAATGGCCTCCCCCACAATTTCATCCGCTCTGTTAACACCGTGAACCATCACGAAAACGCGTGGGCCAAATTGGAGCGATCCGACATCTCGCCTGCGCAATTCGACCAATTGTTTGCCGAGGAAAGCGAAGCCTTGGGGCACCGCATTCCTGGCGCCGATATTTTGGCGCTGCTACATGGCGAGATTCGGCCCGAAATGGTGCGAGCACTAGATGTGATCAAGCAGTCGGGCTTGGTGTTGGCGTGCCTCACCAACAACGTGCTTACCGAACAAGCCGTTGCAACCGACCCAGCCGAACGCGAACGACAAGACGAAATGCGTGCAGTACTTGCCCGCTTCGACGCCGTGATTGAATCGAGCAAAGTTGGTGTGCGTAAACCTGAGCCACGCTTTTATGAGATTGCGTGCGAAACGGTAAACGTGCAACCCGATGAGTGCGTGTTCCTGGACGACTTGGGAATCAACCTGAAGCCGGCGGCCGCAATGGGCATGCTCACCATCAAGGTGGCAGGCGCCGAGCAAGCACTTACCGAGTTGTCGGGCGTGCTTGGTTTCTCGCTGGCCTAGAACCGCCAAGCCTGTACAGGCTTTGACGATTGGTACTTGACAGACAAAGCACGGGGTATGTCACAATTCAGACGTCGGTTTCGGCCTTCCTCGCACACATGTGCCATATGAAAACTCTTATGTCTGGAAGTGCCATGGAAAACGAACCTGAAGAAAACCTCGCCGACAGCTTTGAGCATTGGCCAAACGAACCCGCAACGCGCAACGACTTACGCATTCTTGCCACCCTCGTCGACAGACGCTTCGCCAAAATTGATTCACGCTTTGACAAAGTTGATATGCAATTCCGAGCGATGCAAACAATGTTCAAAGAGGAACTGTTTGAATTCAGGGAAGCAATGCGCAAAGAAATGTTCAGATTTGCTGGCTTCCTAACCTTTTGCGGTTTAACCGCACTTGGCATCTTTGCGGCGGCATTCCGGTGAAACCTCTAACTACCGAATGGTCTGCATTCACTGAGCACCGAGTAATTCACAATTCCCACGTCAGTTTCAACATTTCATGCACACATGTCCCGTATGCATATCTATACATCTGGAAGCGCCATGGAAAACGAACCTAAAGAGAACCTCGCCGACAACTTCGAGCATCGGCCTAACGAACCCGCAACGCGCAACGACTTACGCACTCTTGCCACCCTCGTCGACAGACGCTTTAACAAAGTTGATTTGCAATTCCAAACAATGCAGACAATGTTCAAGGAAGAAATGTTCGAATTCCGGGAATCGATGCGCAAGGAAATGTTCGAATTCCGAGAAGCGATGCGCAAGGAAATGTCAGACTTCCGGGAATCAATGCACAGGGACATGTCGGACTTCCGGGAATCAATGCGCAAGGAAATGTTCGAATTCCGGGAATCCATGCGTAAGGACATGTCGGACTTCAAGGACATGATGCGCAAGGAAACCGGTGATTCCAAGGAAGCGATGCGCCAGGACATGTTGGACTTCAAGGACATGATGCGCAAGGAAACCGGTGATTCCAAGGAATCGATGCGCAAGGATATGTTTAAGTTCGCTGGCTTTCTTACCGTGAGCGTGTTAAGTGCAATTAGTATTTTTGGGGCATTCGTTCGGTAAAACCTCTAATTACCGAGGGGCCTCAATTCACCAAGGGGCGAAAGTTTGCTCCATTAAATCGACCAACTCTTGGTCGTGAATTGCTTTAGAGCCGGTTGCGGGGCTACCCGACTCGACGCGAGCAACATGTCGCCAGTCGTAGCCCTCGTTCTTCATTGGCCACACGATTGCATCAACAAAGCGCCATGCGCCCATGTTCTCTGGCTCTTCTTGTAGCCACACCATCTGCTTGGCGTTTGGATACGTAGCCAAAATGCTGCGCAAGCCAGCAATTGGGAATGGATACAACTGCTCGACGCGAACGACTGCCACGTTGGCATTGCGCTTGGTGCGCTCGGCCATTGCGTCCCACGCAACCTTGCCCGTGCACAACACGATGCGTGTGATTTTTGATTTTTCGGTGACGGTTGGGTCATCCAAGATTTCTTCGAAACTACCGGTGGTGAACTCGGCTATTGGCGAACGGCTTTCCTTCATGCGCAACGGTTGCTTCGGCGTCATGACGATAAGTGGCTTGCGTACTTCGCGGCGCACCTGGCGGCGCAACATGTGGAAGTACTGCGCTGCCGTAGTTGGGTAACACACCTGAATGTTGTCTTCTGCGCACAGTTGCAAGAAGCGCTCCATGCGTGCTGACGAATGCTCGGGGCCTTGGCCTTCGTAGCCGTGTGGCAACAACAGCACCAGGCTGTTTTGTTGACCCCACTTGTCTTCGGCAGCAACGATGTATTGGTCGATGATGACTTGTGCGCCGTTGGCAAAGTCGCCGAACTGGGCTTCCCACACCACCAGTTCATTCGGTGTGGCCGTGGCATAACCGTAGT
>CAINLH010000335.1 GCA_903850275.1 uncultured Acidimicrobium sp. | reverse complement strand
GAGCACACGCTTCTTGTCGAGAATGAAACCCAAGGCGCCATGGCCCTCGACGCGCTCCTGAATCCAGCGCTGCTCGTCGGTGTTTTGAATGTGCATGTACTCCACACCGATGGTGCGGCAGTATGCGTCTCGCAATACGCCCAACAAATCGCCAAGTGTGGATTTGCGAACGCCGCCGATGCCGCCGGTAAGAAACTGTCGGTCGAGATCCCAAATGGTGAGCCCATAAGTTGCTGGGTCCAACTCGCGCGGCATGACTGGTTCTTTCCAGCGCAGCGGGTCGAGGTCGGCAATGAGGTGACCGCGCACGCGGTGCACGCGAATGAGCGTTGCAACCTGCATTTGCTTGTCGAGCATTGCGTCTTCGCTGTCGAGCAGGTTGGAATCTTGATGCCACTGCACTGCTTCGTACGGAACGCCCAGGCTGCGGAAGACGTCGTGATAAAAGTTGTGCTCGCCAATCAGCAGTTCGTGCACGTACTTGAGGAACATGCCGCTCTCGGCGCCCTGAATGATGCGGTGGTCGTATGTGCTGGTGACGGTGACCACTTTTGAAACGCCGAGACGAACAAGTGAACGCTCGTCACTTCCCTGAAACTCGGCCGGGTAATCGATGCTGCCGACACCAACGATGACACCTTGGCCAGGCATGAGGCGCGGCACCGATTGCACGGTGCCGATGGTGCCGGGGTTAGTGAGGCTGACGTTGGCGCCCTGAAAATCTTCTACTGTCAGTTTGTTGGAACGAACTTTGCGAATGATTTCGTCGTACGCAAGCAAGAAGCCCGCGAAGTCGAGCGTGTCGGCGTTCCGCAACACAGGAACAACAAGTGTGCGCTGGCCTTTGCCCTTGTCCACGTCGACAGCCAAACCGATGTTGACGTGGGAATGCTTTTGCAACATTGGCTTGCCATCGGCATCAACCGTGTAACCGTTCTTCATGTTTGGCACGTTGTCGGCAATTGCGCGAACGATGGCGTAACCAATGATGTGAGTGAAACTGACTTTGCCTTGCCCAACCCGCGCGCGGTAGTTGTTCATTACCTTGCGGTTGACTTCCAACAATTTCGCTGGCACATTGCGGAAACTTGTTGCGGTAGGAACCGTGAGGCTCTTTTCCATGTTTGTGGCAATAGCTGCCGATACGCCGCGCAATGGTTCGGCCGGTGGGTCTGGAATGATTTCGGTTGCCAACACAACACGCGGCGCAGGTGGTTCGACACCTGGCGACGTGGCGACGGGTTGTGGTGTTGGCGCTACAACGGGGCGAACGATTTCGGCTGTGGAGTCGGCCTTAGGTGTGCCGGCAGGTTTGAAGTCGCTGAAGAACTCTTGCCAGGTTGGGCCAACGGAGGCTGGGTCTTCGCGGAATCGCTCGTACATCTCTTCGACAAGCCAAGAGTTGGCGCCAAATTCTTCGGGGCGAGGCCGTTCAAGCATCGCATTCATCGTACTCTGCCCCTCTTGGCCCAACCGTGTGACTAAACCCCCACTAAATCTGGCCAAAGTGTTGCGAGGACAACTAGCCACGCCAAATAAGCGTCCCTATCATGGGTTCATGCAACGTTCAACAAAGGTCACCCTCGCAGCCGTCCTGTTTTCCTCCGTGCTTGCCGCATGCGGCGGCTCTAGCGCCTCCGAGCCCGTCGTCATTCCAGACACCGTTGGTCTAGAAGTGCACGCCGTATCGGGCCTGAAGTTTGATGCCAGCAGCTACACGGCAACAGCAGGTGACATTGAAGTTGCCTACGTCAACGAAGACAGCATTCGACACACACTTGTTGTAGTTGAAGGCGACACCAAAGTTGGCTCGTTCGAACTGAAAGTAAACAAGAGCGGCGACGTCGACTTGGGCACCATTAATTTGCCTGCAGGCAACTATGTGCTGCTGTGCACTGTGCCTGGCCACCAAAACATGAAAGCCGATCTCACCGTTAAGTGAGACCGGCTTTCAACTGAAAACGGTTTTCGCAACTACTGCGAAATTATGCGCCGAGCAAAACCTCGGAAAGAATCCACAACACCAACCACAGAACTCCTGAGGTGATGAGTGCATTCTTGTGGCTCTCGTACATCCACAACATTTTGTTGCCAGCCTTGATGCCGCCGAAAATACCGATGGCATTCAATTCGAGCAATGCAGTGATTGCAGTAGCAATGATGAAGAACGTGCGTGCACTTCCGCTTGATGCGTCGCCGAATGCGCCGTTGTAGAAGTGGGCAGAACCAACCATGAAGAACAACATGGAGACCGAGAAGATCATGTTCTGGCGTGAAGCCAACAGCGCCTTGCGGCCTGCGGTTGGAGCGTCGGCATTTGCTTCGCCGCCACCCAACACGTTTGCTGCGTTAGCAAGAACAATCTTCTGGTTCTTCCAGATGATCATCCATACGTTTGCTGCCATCAAGATGCCGAGCAACATTCCGACCGAAATGGCTACGTCGTGGCCATTGCCCGATGCGCCGCCGTTCATGAAGTTGTTCCAGTAATCCTTCTGGCCAGTGATCAAAAGACCGGTTGCCAATGTGGCGATTGCTGCCCAACGGAACCACCACAATGCACGGCGTGCAATCTTGTCGATGGTGATGTTGCGGGCCTTGCCCTCGTCGCCGTAAGCGGCCAAACCTGGCACTTGCACCAAGTTGAAGTAGTACAGCAAGCCGATCCAGGCGATGCCAACGAGAATGTGCAACCAACGGAAACCGAAGTTGAACAGGTAATCCTGAGTGAGAAGTTCCATAGTTATGTGTCCCCTTTGAGGTGATGGTGAGCCGAAAAACGTGCATCCAGCTCGTTTTCCAAACTAGCACCGCCCCGAAGTCGGGAGTTGCCACTAG
>CAINLH010000334.1 GCA_903850275.1 uncultured Acidimicrobium sp. | reverse complement strand
TGCTGCATGCAACGGGTGATCCACTCCACGTGGTGCTCAATTGAAACAATCATGTTGGTGAGAACCGACGGGCTGCCGGGGCCTGTAATGGTGAACAGGTTGGGGAAGCCGTGAACAGCAAGACCGAGGTAATTGACTGGGCCCGCACTCCATGCATCGGCCAGGCTTTGGCCGCCTTTTCCTCGTATATCTACTTTCAGTAGCGAGCCCGTCATCGCATCAAAGCCAGTTGCAAGCACGATCACGTCGGCTGCGTGTTCGATTCCATTGGCAACCAATCCATTTTCCGTAAATCGTTCGATGCCGGCTTGGTCAAGGTCGACAAGTTCAACATTGTTCCTGTTAAACGTGTCGTAGTACCCCGTATCCACCACAAGCCGTTTGCATCCGATCACGGTGTGGGGTTGAAGCCGCGCGGCAACTTGTGGGTCGGTAACGATCGATGCAATTTTGTTGCGAACCCACTGTGCAATTCGCTCGTTTGACGCAGCGTTGACCATTGCATCGTTGAAGCCGCCTAGGAACAGCAAGCCACCTTTGGCCCAGCGCGCTTCCAACGTTTCATTCAGTTCTTCGTCCGACACCTCGATTGCTCCGCGGGTGCCAGTGGGCGTGTCGCCGCCAAGCGCTGCTCGAGTCGTCTTGTTCTTTACACGAAACTCGGCATAGTTGGATTTGATCGAGCGCACATACTCGGGCGTGTTAGGGGAGTTGTGCGCAGGAATGGTGTACGCGGGTGTTCGTTGGAACACCGCAAGACGCTTGGCTTCCCGTGCAATAAGCGGGATGGCCTGAATGCCCGAAGAACCCGTGCCAATTACTGCAACACGTTTGCCGGCAAAGTTGACACCACTAGTTGGCCATTCGCCCGTGTGGTACACCTCGCCCCGAAATTGGTCGTCGTTTGCAAATCGTGGTTTGTTGGCAGAGGAGAGACAACCCATTGCCGTAACAACAAACCTTGCGCAAACCTGCTCGCCTTGCGACGGCGTCACCAGCCACGTGTTGTCTGCCTCATTGAAGTGCAATGAGACCACCGATGTCTGAAAGCGAATGTCACGCTTCAGATCAAACCGTTCGGCCACGTGTTGCGCGTAACGAAGTATCTCTGGCTGGGTTGCGTATTTCTCGGACCACTCCCATTCCTGCTGCAATTCATCCGAAAATTGGTACGAGTACTCCATGCTTGGCACGTCGCAACGTGCGCCCGGATACCGATTCCAAAACCACGTTCCGCCAACGTCGCTGCCTCGTTCAAAAACGACGGCACGAATTCCTGCTTCTCGTGCACGATGCAACATGTACATGCCACCAAAACCAGCACCGACAATTGCTACGTCGACTTGTTCGGTCATTTACCTATTGTTGCAGGAGTGCCTGAATTTGAGCTTGTTCTACACTCGCTCAAACATTGAGACTTCAGCCTGATAGGCGCTCAGCATCTCGGGCGTGATTGATGCCTTCGTGCGGTTAGTGGCAGCGGTGAGATCTTCATTAGTGACGACCGCAGCCTTTCCGGTTGCCCTGGCTCGGGCAAATGCCTCGGCGGCAGCCCTTTGCGAAGCCAAGTCGACATCGCCAGGCGTAAAGCCATGACACTGCGACGCAAGCTTTGCGGCGTCGACGCCGCTTTCGGTAGTCATTGTTGCAAGCGCACGTTCCCACAATGCAGTGAGTGCTGTTTGATCTGGCGGCCCAATTCCAATCAACAAATCAAAGCGCCCGGGGCGCATGACGGCTGGGTCGATTGTTTCGACGAAGTTTGTTGCACAGATAAGAAGCTTTCCTGGGCGTCGACGAAATTCGGGAATGGACTTCAGCAACTCGTTAACAACACCTGCTGATGCAGGGCGGCTTTCTCTTGCGGGTGCAATCTCATCAAATTCGTCGATGAAGATAACGACATGATCCAATCGGCCTAACTCGATAAATGCTTCGCGCAGTTCGTTGGCCAAGGTGCCTTCACCACTCGACAGCTTCGATGGCAGAAGTTCAACGAATGGCCAGCCAAGCCGGCCTGCCAATGCTCGTGCAAATGTTGTCTTGCCAGTTCCCGGCGGCCCAAACATGAGAGCCGTTGCTGGCGGGCGCAAACCAATTTGTGCGGCCAATGCGGGGTCGGATAGCGGGGCAACAATCCGTTGATCAATCAGGTTTTTCTCACGCTCCATGCCAGCGGCTTGATCCCACAAATCCTCATCAAGAATTTGTCCACCCCATTTGTCGATAATGCGAACGTCGCCTGGCTCGAGGGAAAGCAATTTCTCGTACAACACCATTCCGGTTGTTGGTTTGAAACCGCGATTGATGAGAGCTGTCTCGCCAACCTCGCCGGGCCCCAAGAGAGCAGAGATCTTTCGCACACCTAGGTGAAGAAGGCGGCCTTCAAGCCCGCGGGCAAGCGCCGAGCCAATACCTTTTCGGCGCCATTGAGGCGAGATGGCCACCAACTGTGTCCATGCTCGATCGCCAGCAACACGCGCACTCACAAGACCAACCACCGAACTATTCACTAATGCCACAACCACAATTGCGCCATCATTGACATCGGATATGAACTGTGCAATTTCCATCGGTGCGCTGTCTGGCAAAGGGCGAAGCGCTTCAAGAAGCTGTACTGCCGCGCCAAGATCGGCTGGAGCAAGGTCGCATATTTGGTAATCCATGAGGGAAAACTACCGCAATCTTTTGGCTCAACTGAACCCCTAATACAGAGATTGTGCGATGCGTTGGGCAAGTAGAAGTGGCGAAAGCGTAGAATTTACCCTTATGTCAAAAGCCAAAATGTCGAAAAGTATCCGCATTGGCCTTTTGGCATACGGCGCCATCGGGCACGAGCACAACCTTGCCGTTCAGGCCACTAACGGGCTCGAATTGACTGCAGTGTGCGACACCAACCCCGACCGCATCGTTGCAGCAAAAGAATTGGCCCCAGACGTTGCATCGTTTTCGGATGCATTAACGATGCTCGATTCGGGCACCCTCGACCTTGTCGTCATTTCGACGCCGCCCAATAGCCACTACGCGTGGGCAAAGGAAGCGTTGCAACGCAACATTCATGTGGTGCTTGAAAAGCCGATGGCTCTAACTGCCGAAGAATGCGACGAATTAATGGCGCTTGCAGCACAAAAAGATTTGCTCCTCGTGGTGTATCAGAACCGTCGTTTTGATGCCGACTTTGTCACCATGTCGAGCAAAATTCGCGAGGGCCTAATTGGCGATGTGTTCCAGTACGACTGCTTTGTCGGCGGGTATAGCAAGCCGTGTACATATTGGCATTCGAATGCCGAAGTATCTGGCGGTGCAATTTTCGACTGGGGTAGCCATTTCATCGATCAGATTCTTACTGTCATTCCCGACACCGTTTCGCACGTCAGCGGGCAAAACCATAAACGTGTGTGGATGCATGCAACCAATGCAGACCACGCCCAAGTCACCATCACCTTTGCTTCGGGCGTGCAGGCTTCATTCGTCAACTCCGACTTGGCCGCTGCGCGTAAGCCGAAGTTTTATGTCTTAGGCACGAAGGGAGCGATTGTCGGCGATTGGGACCCGGCGGCCGAACCTGCTGTAGCCGATCTTCCAGCAATTCTCACGTTGCATTCAAGCGATGGAAGCATTTCAACAATTGATCTTGACGTTGTGCAGCCGTATGCATTTCATGCTTCGCTTGTAGATTTTCTCCACAATCAAGTTCCAATGAGTGTGCAGGCTTTGCAATCGCGCAATGTTGTAGCGATTATGGAAGCAGCAGAGCGATCTGCCGTAAGCAACGCCACTCCTGTTTCGCTAAGCCTCAAAAACTAGTGACTGTTCGCTGGGGTTTCATTGGTGCTGGCTACGTAGCCAGTAGGGCAATGGCCCCCGCGGTGCATGCAACACCGAATGCTTCGCTATACGCGGTAGCCAGTCGCGATCAAGATCGTTCGGCAACACTCGAACCCCAAGTCGTTCATCGTTCCTATCAAGACTTAATTGACGACCCATTGGTGGATGCGGTGTATATCAGCCTGACAAATGCCCAACACAAAGAATGGGTGCTCGCAGCGCTGAATGCCGGGAAACATGTGTTGTGTGAAAAACCTTTGGCAATGAACGCGAGTGAAGTTGGCACCATGCTTGACGCCGCAACACGCAATGAGTGTCTGCTTGTGGAAGCAGTGTGGACACGGTGGCAATCGCGCATGCAACGCATGGCACAAATCGTGAAGAGTGGGGAACTAGGCGAAGTCACTGGTATTTCATCAGCCTTCACATTTCAGGGAGACTTAACGGATAACTATCGGCTCGACTCTTCCCTTGGCGGTGGCGCACTGCTGGACGTGGGCGTGTATCAGGCTCATTTGTGGCTCATGCTGCTGAATGAAGATGTCAGTTTTTCAATTGAATCTGTGGAGCGAACAATGGGTGCGACAGGCGTAGACCTCACCACCCATGCTCAATTGCAATTAAACAGCGGCATTGCTGCACAATTATTGTCTTCGTTTGATTTGCCAGCCCAGCAGCGCATTGAAGTGACTGGAACTACGGCCACCATGCGCACCGGCGAAGGCGAAGCCTTTACGTTGTGGAAGCAGCCTTCTATGTTGCTCATTGGCGAGACGGTCGAACACTTTGAGGCAGATGATGCGTTCGCGCTCATGGTGCACGGTGTGAGTGCCGCAATCGAAGCAGAGGAATCAACAATTTTCCCTGCTGCAAGCTCGCTTCGTGCGGCAGAGATCACCGATGCAATTGCTCGGTTCAATAACTAACGAAAAAAACAAGATCTGAACACTAAGTATCTTCGATTATTGCAACCGATAATTGAAAGATAATGACCGTTTGAAAGCGCAATAGGAGAATTTGTGAGTGTGCCTTTGTTCGTCGCCCGAGAAATTGGGCGCACCCTAAGTGATGAAAATGTATGGCTGCCCACCGTCACTATTGATGTGTCGCAGTCACCAGACGTAGCCGATCTTGCTCGAGTGCATGCTGTGGAGGGAATTGGCGATGTCAGCACTCATGCGATTCGTGAAGATGACACCATTGTGGTTGGAGTGCAGTTAACAAGCCCAGTGCAGGCGATGTTTGCGGTGGCGTTCAGTTACGCACTTCATAGAGAGTTTCTCGAAGAAGTGGCAGATGCAGGATCCCTTATTTTTGCAACAACAGAAGTGGAAGCAGCGCATGAGGAACAGCCTTTGTGGCTCAGTGTGGACATTGATGGAGACGCATTGCGTCAATCCATGAATTTAGAAGTTGACTGACGGCAACTCGAAAGTGGTTAGTAACCTTGTACTTTGAGGCCCCCGTAGCTCAGTGGATAGAGCGACGGTTTCCTAAACCGCAGGTCGCATGTTCGATTCATGCCGGGGGCACAGCATCTAGATTGGGTGCATGAATTTCTCCTCGCGACTGAGGAAATTGTTGTTATCGAACCCGTTTCGACTGTTGCCTCCTCGGGTCGAATCATGATTGAACCCCGAGTAATTCGGTTAGACCACGAAGCAACCTTGGCACTTTCGCAGATTCTTGGAATCATGCTTGACCAACTGTTCGAGCCTGAAGCAAGTCAGGGTTGGAGTACGGAACACATCATTGATCTTGATGCCAGGCTTGTGGATTCTCTTGAGAGCGAATCGATCACGTTGGGAATAAATGATGCTGCACTATTGCTGCAAGGTATGGCATTTACCGAATTGATGTCGGTCGACTTGCCTTGGTTTGAAACAGTGCAGTGGGTTACAGACTTTGTCACATCAGAACTACGCCAGCATTGGTCGGATCAGGAATGGCTTACTTTCACTTCCTGAAGGCCTGAAAGTTTGTTATCGAACTTGTCGTACCAAATGTGTTGGTACGTCAGAAATGTTGTGCAACATTGCTGCGATTGCCTCAACACCGTCGACAAGGCGTGCACCCGGTCGAACCATCACTGCATCTGCATCAATAGCCCAAACCTCACAAGTGGAGGGCAAAAGATCATTGGCTTAGAAACCAACCTCATTCTGACTGTCCCAATTCGGTATGCCCATAGCGACAGTTGAATCCTCTTTTTATTGTCGGTTCGTAGTTTTCGGTAATCTGTCGTCATGGCAGCTACAGGTTCAAAACGAATGATTGATGACATGCGGGGCGTGCGTTACGGCGAGGTGGTGCCGATGTTTTTGCGCGACACGGGATTAGAAGCCGAGGTGTACGGCACCCAGATGTTGAATGACTGCCCGCAAGAGTTGTGGCAAACGCTTGATGCCAATGCGATAGCAAAAGAGTTAGGCGCAGTATTCGTCAAGTTGAATGGGCCGCGCTACTGGGTGCTTGACGGTTTGGGCACCAAGGTTGCTGTGGTCGACCCTGTATTTCGCGATTTCGGAGGCATCACGATGCGCCGCATTGCAACCATTGCGTTGGGAGACGATTTTTCGCCAGGTTCGTATGTCGAACGCAAGGTCAACAGGGGCGCCCTGTTTTTTTGGGATGCGGGCAAGAAGGTGTATGAATTGGTGAACCCCGATGGCTTGGCGTATGTGATGCAGGCACGGTGTATTGGTGTCGACCCACAGATGAGCGAGGAAAGCCTCGACACATTAGGAACGAAGCTGGCATTGCCTGCCGGTTGGTCGTATCGAGTGCGGGTACTAGATGCCG
>CAINLH010000333.1 GCA_903850275.1 uncultured Acidimicrobium sp. | reverse complement strand
TAACGTTGTGACGCAGAACTCCGTTGGCGATGCTGACCAAGTCGCCATCGAACGTGCGGATTTTGGTTACACGCAGCGTTACTTCTTCAACACGACCCTCTTCCCAACCCACAACACCAAGTGGGCCGAGGCGAACAATGTCGCCAACACCAAATTGGCGCTCGGCAATGATGTACAAGCCGGCAATGACATCGCCCACCATTTGTTGTGCGCCAAAACCCAAACCGGCACCGGCGATCGAACCGAGGAACACCAAGGCCGAAGCAGGCAAATTAAGCCTGAGCAGAACGGTGGTGATTGCCACGGCAATAATGCAAAAGTTGATGCCCCATCGCAACGCACCAAGCACCGCCGCACGGTGCGCGCCAGTGGTGAGCACCGAGAGGTCGTCGCGCTCACCGGCTTGAGACTTCACTTGCAGAATCTGTTGCTCGGCGATGAATGCCGTGAGGCGCATGAGCACATGGGCGCCAGAGATAGTCATGATGATTGCCACCAAATCGGTGCGCAGCCACGACTCGATGGTGTCTCTGCCCGTAGTGGCGGCAAGCATGGCTATTGAAAACATCGTCATAAGACTACGAGAAACGGTGGGTTCGACCGTGTCACTACAAGGCTGTTGGCACAGCCACCCGCCTAACCTTTACGACGCTTGATGATGGTGAACGCAAACCGCACAACAAGCAACAAAATGCCAGCGATGACGAGGTATTGAAAAATGCTGATGTAGTCGGCGACGGCGTCCCAGTTGTTGCCAAGAATTGCACCCGCACCAATCAACACGATGTTCCAGACAGCGCTACCAACAAATGTGCAGGCGATAAACGGGACGATCTTCATGCGTCGAAAGCCAGCAGGGATTGAAACGATCGATCGGATGAGCGGCACGCATCGGCCTGCAAGCACCGCGGCCGTGGAGCGTCGATCGAACCATGCTTCGGCTTTGGTTAAGTCCGATTCCTTAACGCCGAACCACTTGCCAAATCGAACAACGAAATGGCGCAAGCGCTCTGGCCCGATTGCTGCCGCGATGTAATACAACACAAGTGCTCCAATGACCGAACCAATGGTTGCGGCAAGGATCATGACGTAGACCGAAGCGTCTCCGCGTTGTGCAACAAAGCCGGCAAATGGGAGCACGATTTCGGAAGGGATGGGAGGAAATACATTCTCGATAATGACGAGAAGCGCAACGCCCCAGTAACCCAATTGCTCAATGACGTCCTGCACCCACGTTGCAAGACCGCTCAACATGCTGGGTTGCTACTAACTACGACTGAGTTCTTTGCGGCTCTTGAACTTAGATGCGCGATAGTCCTTGTTCATGAGCGCAATGACGTCGATAGAGATTTCCTTCGGGCAGGCCGCCGAACATTCGCCGTGATTGGTGCACGAACCAAAGTGCTCGTCCATTGTTTCCACCATTGCTTCCGTTCGCTTGTAACGCTCGGCTTGACCCTGCGGTAAACGATTGAGGTGAGCAATTTTTGCACCGGTAAACAAGCTTGCGGCGCCGTTAGGGCACGCAGCAACGCACGCGCCACAGCCAATGCACTGCGCCGAGTCCATTGCAGCATCGGAAACTGGTTTCGGAATAGGGATCAGGTTTCCATCAGGTGCACCACCGGTAACGGCGGTAATGAAACCACCCGATTCGATAATGCGGTCAAGCGGTGAACGATCCACCATGAGGTCTTTGATGATTGGGAAGGCAGTTGCGCGCCATGGCTCGACAACGATGGTGTCGTCGCTCTTGAACGAACGCATGTGCAGCTGGCAGGTGGTGGTTGCACGCTGCGGGCCATGGGCAACGCCGTTGATCATCAACGAACATGTTCCGCAAATACCTTCGCGGCAGTCGTGGTCGAAGACAACCGCTTCCTTGTTGTCGGAGATGAGGCGCTCGTTCAACACATCGAGCAACTCGAGGAACGATGCCTCGTCGCTGATTTCGTCGATGTTGTATGTCTCGAAGTGGCCCGAGTCGGTTGGGCCACTTTGGCGCCACACCTTGAGGGTGAGATTTTTGAGGTGGCTCACTTGTAGCTCC
>CAINLH010000332.1 GCA_903850275.1 uncultured Acidimicrobium sp. | reverse complement strand
GCGAGCGAATAGTCCCAGGTGAAAATAGAGTCGCAATTGTTCTTTACTGCGTGCTCTACTTCGTTGACGTCGGTGTTTGCGACACTCAGAATTGCTTCAATGTCGTTGATTTCCGAGCGGCCGATGATGGTTTCGTTGCTGTTATGCGTAACGGTCATGGCCCTAGCCTATGGCAACGCGGAACCCTGATGTAGTGTCGGAGACGCCCATCCGAGCATCCCGCCGGGCTGGACCAAACACCATGAAAGGCATACCCCATGCGCAAATCCCTTATTGGCATCCTTGCCGTAACCGGCCTCACCCTGGCCGCCTGCGGCGGTAGCGATTCTGCATCCGACACCACGGCAGCCGCCGGCGGTTCGGGCAACGAATGCACCACAGGCAAGACCCTTGCCGAAGGAACCCTCACCATTGGCACAGGCAACCCAGCCTTCTCGCCTTGGGTAGAAAATGATGCACCAGAGTCTGGCGAAGGTTTCGAAGCAGCAGTTGCTTACGCCGTTGCCACAGCAATGGGCTTCGACAACGCAAATGTCGCCTGGGTTCGTACCAGCTTCGACGAAGCAGTTCAACCCGGAGCGAAGAACTTCGACTTCAACCTGCAGCAGTACTCGATCACCGAAGAGCGCAAGCAAACAGTTTCGTTCAGTGACCCGTACTACTCCACCAACCAAGCAATTGTCGGATACGCCGACTCGGCCGCAGTTGGAGCAACAACAGTTGAGGCATTGAAGGAACTGAAGTTTGGCGTGCAGTCCGGCACCACCAGCCTGCAATTCCTCGTCGACAACATTGCACCAACAACAGAGCCATACGTATATGACGACAACGCAGCTGCGAAGGCAGCACTCGAGGCAAAGCAGATTGACGCAATCGTCGTCGACTTGCCAACAGCGTTGTACATCAGTGCAGTAGAAATCGAAGGCTCAACAGTCATTGGTCAGTTCCCAGCCAGCGATGGCATGGCTCCAGATCAATTCGGCTTGGTGTTCGACTTGGACAACCCACTTGTTGATTGTGTGAACGTTGCACTGCAGTCCATCAAGGACTCGGGCGAACTCGCAACCATCGAACAAACTTGGTTGTCAGAGAACATCAGCGCACCAGTCATCAGCCTCGGCTAAGGACTGCATACGCAACTTCAAACCGAACGCAAAGAGTTCGAACGACGGCAGCGCCGGCGTAGCAACACCATTGCTGCGCTGAGCACTGCCGTCGTAGTTGCGCTACTCGTAGTTTTCATCCCCCGCATGCCGCGGTGGGACAGAGTTAAGAAATCATTTTTCGACTGGGAGCGACTAACCGATTCGTTCCCCCGACTGCTTGAAGCCTTTGTTCTCGACATCAAGATCTTTGCGTGGACGACACCATGCATCTTGATTGCTGCAGTGTTCATCGCCATTGCGCGCAGCACTCGCAACCCTGCTCTCTTCCCCGTGCGTGTGTTCGTCATTGCCTACACCGACATCATGCGCGGCGTGCCCGTCATCTTGTGGATCTATCTCGTGGGGTTTGGAGTTCCGGGCATTGGCTTGGAGCGCCCATGGAATTCGCCCCTGATCTGGGGCTCTGTTGCGCTTGGCCTCACCTACAGCGCATACGTGGCAGAGGTATTTCGCGCCGGCATCGACAGCGTGCACGAAAGCCAACGGGCTGCCGCGCGTTCGCTTGGTTTGTCCAGTGCGCAGACAATGCGGCACGTGATTCTGCCGCAAGCAATTCGCAGGGTTATTCCGCCGCTAATGAACGACATGGTGAGCCTGCAGAAAGACGTTGCTCTCGTCAGCCTCATCGGCCCTATTGAAATCCTTCGCCAGGCCGGCATCGACAAGGCAAAATTTGCAAACTTCACACCTTTCGTTGGTGCTGCACTCATTTTCCTCGCAATCACCATTCCTTTAACGCGCCTCACCGACTGGCTACTTACACGTGAGCGCGACCGCACGGGAGCGAGCAAAGTTCGATGAGCACCAAACTTTCACTGCAATCGGTTGCCAAGGCGTTCGGCACAAATCAAGTGCTTCGCGACGTGAGCCTCGACATCAACACCGGTGAGGTGGTGTCGTTCATCGGCGCAAGCGGTTCGGGAAAGACCACGCTCCTCCGCTGCATCAACCTGCTGGAAACATTGGATAGCGGTTCGATCTTGCTGGACGAAAAAGACATCACTGCCGTTGGGCTAGACGCAAACCCAGTTCGCAGGCGCATCGGCATTGTGTTTCAAAGCTTCAACCTGTTTCCACACATGAGCATTCGTCGCAACATCACTCTTGCGCTCACCGAGGTATTGAAGAAGTCTGCCGATGAGGCCAACGAAACGGCTTCCTCGCTTCTTGCCCGGCTTGGCTTGGCCGACAAGATCGACTCGTACCCCGACAGGTTGTCCGGCGGCCAACAACAGCGCGTTGCCATTGCCCGCGCGTTGGCGCTCAACCCCGAAGTGCTGCTGCTCGACGAAATCACTTCGGCGCTCGACCCCGAACTGGTGGGCGAAGTATTGGATGTTGTGCGCGAACTGAAAGGCAGCGGCATCACCTTGTTGCTTGCCACCCACGAGATGGGTTTCGCTCGAGAGATCAGCGACCGTGTGTGCTTCCTTGCCGATGGAACAGTTGCCGAAGTAGGGCCGCCATCTCAATTGCTTTCAAGCCCTACGGATGCACGAACACAACAGTTCTTGCAACGCGTGATTAACGCCGGTCGTTTGCGCGGCTAGTTGCCCTCGGGCAAGACATAATCCGCGAACTGTTCGCGCAAAGTCTTTTTCGAGAACTTTCCAACGCTGGTCTTTGGAACCTCGGGAATAAACACCACGTCATCTGGTATCTGCCATTTGGCAAGCGATGGCTTGATGTGATCGAGCACTTCTTGTTTGGTCAGTGTCTCGCCTTCCACCAACACCACGCAGGCAAGCGGGCGCTCCGACCACTTGGGGTGTGGCACGCCAATAACGGCTGCCTCTTTAATTTTTGGATGCGACATCAATTCGTTTTCAATCTCGACTGACGAGATCCATTC
>CAINLH010000331.1 GCA_903850275.1 uncultured Acidimicrobium sp. | reverse complement strand
TGCTGGGTGAAGGAGGCCGTCATTCGGCCGATTCCGCTTCCGATTTCCAGCAGAGTAAGTGGAGCAAGTTGTTCTGGAGTAAAGCCGAATTGACGCATATACCGGCGCACTTCTTTGTCACCTGTTTGCACAAAATCGGCGAGAGTTAGCTGCTTGCCCGTCTCGTTATTGAATACCCAACCAGTTGATTGAACGATCTCGTCGGCAGTTGCGCCAGTCTCGGTTCGGTTACCGGCACTCCGCCAGGGGGTGAATTGCGTGCGCCAGGTGCGTACGCGTGCATTCGACATGATGCGTTACAACCTACTTGCGTTCGGGTAGCGGTGCCGAGTAATCCTGCCCACTGTCCAAATCAAATGCCGTATGCAGGGCTCGGATGGCGGTTTCAAGCATGCTTCGCTCAACCACTACCGAAATGCGGATGGTGCTGGTGGAAATCATCTCAATATTGACGTTGTTATCGGCAAGAACCCGAAACATCTTTGCGGCAATACCCGGGCTCGACTTCATGCCCGCGCCAACAAGCGACAACTTGACAATGTTTTCGTCCTGCGAAACACCCTTCGCGCCAACTTCGTCACCAACCTTTTTCAAGATTGGAAGCGCAGTTGCAATATCACCAAGCGGCAAGGTGAAGGAAATGTCGGTGGTGCCGTCTATGGACGTGTTTTGCACGATCATGTCCACGTTGACATTTGCTTGTGCCAACGACTCGAATAACAACGCAGACACACCTGGGCGGTCTGGCACACCAAGTAACGTCATTTTTGCCTCGCCGACGTCATGGACCACACCCGAAATAATTGGATCTTCCATTGCAGTATTCCTCTCATGATCGGCACCGATTACCCAAGTGCCTTCTTCCCACGTGAAACTTGAACGAACATGAATTGGCACGTTGTGATTGCGAGCGAACTCAACCGCACGAAGCGCCAGAACTTTGCTACCAGCGCCAGCCATCTCCAGCATTTCATCAAAACTTAAGTTTTGAATTTTGCGAGCCTGGGGAACAATGCGCGGGTCGGCACTAAACACGCCAGTGACGTCGGTGTAAATTTCGCACGCGTCGGCATTCAGCGCAGCCGCTAATGCGACCGCAGTGGTGTCACTGCCACCTCGACCAAGCGTGGTGATTTCACGATCGGTGCTCACACCTTGGAAACCTGCGACAACTGCAACTTTGCCTGCGCTTAGTGCCTCACGAACTCGATCGCCCTTGATTTCCAAAATCTTTGCCTTCGTATGCGACGTATCGGTGATGATGCCCACCTGACTTCCGGTGAAGCTCATCGCGTCACATCCAACATCGTGCAGCGCCATACACAACAGCGACATCGAAATCCGCTCGCCTGTGGTCAGCAACATGTCCATCTCTCGGCCCTGCGGATTGCTTGCCACTTGGCGAGCAAGCTCTACCAAGTTGTCGGTTGCCTTGCCCATGGCCGAGACCACCGCAACAACATCGATTCCCTTCGCGCGGGTTTCGGCGATATGCCTTGCCACGTTGCGCATCCGATCGGGATCGGCCACCGATGTGCCACCGTATTTTTGTACGACCAACGTCACAGGTTCCTAACGCTATCGCTGCGCGAGTAACCTTTATAAATCATGGGAACCGACAAGCGAACACGCAAAAAAGAGAACCGCCGTCTGCGACAAGACCGAGATGCCAAAAGCTTCCAGCGTCAAAAGATGCGCAAGAACATCATCCGAATCCTCGTTGTTCTCGGCATCATCGTCGGCGTTGGTGGAATCATCGCCGTTTCTGGTGATGACGCAACCGATACCAACAGCACCGACACCACAATCACCAGCGACACTGCGGCAGCCTCCACCAACACGAGTGGACGCACCATCACGGGCGAGACACCTTGCCCGGCAACCGATGGGTCGGAAGAGCGAGCCGTGTCGTTTGAACAGGCGCCACCCACCTGCATCACCGAAGGGGCCGTCTACACCGCAGTTGTCACGACTAATAAGGGCGAGTTTGCGATAGTGCTCGACGCCGAAAAGGCACCCCTTGCGGTAAACAACTTTGTGACGCTTGCGCGATACAAGTATTTCGATGGCACTGTTTGCCACCGCGCCATTCCGGGATTCGTAGTCCAATGCGGCGACCCAACCGCATCCGGTTCGGGCGATCCTGGTTACTCCTTTGCCGACGAATTGCCGCAGGCCGGCGAGTACGTCATTGGTTCAATTGCAATGGCCAACTCTGGCCCCAACACCAACGGCAGTCAGTTCTTCATCATCACCGGCAGCGAAGGTGCGCAACTTCCACCGAACTACACCTTGTTCGGTCAAGTCTCCGACGGGCTCGAGACCACAGTCCCAGCTTTGGACGCTGCAGCCAACCCGGATCCTGCCGCCAACGGAGTTCCGCCACTTGAAGAACTTCAAATCATCAGCGTGGTAATCGCCGAAATTTAGTCATTAAAAGTATTCTGCAGCTTCATTGCTTCA
>CAINLH010000330.1 GCA_903850275.1 uncultured Acidimicrobium sp. | reverse complement strand
CTCTGCATGCCAGCGCACGCCATACGAAACCGCCTGATTGTGAGAGACAACAATGTCGTGGCATTCGAAGTTGACACCAAGCCACATGCGCGGAATGCCGTAACGCAACAGCGCCACCGTTCCGTCGCGTCGGGCCGAAACCAACTGTTCGTCTAGCCAACCAATAACGCGAATGTCTGTTGGTGCCTCGTTGGGCAACGCGCCAACATCTGCCAGGCGCGTGCGCGACAACTGCACATCGCTTGCTGCCCGCGTCTCGCCCATCGCGCCAAACACACACTGCGCGGCGAACAACGCACGCTCTGCATCCCACGCAACGCTTGCTGCCTTGCGTTGCACCTTCAACACATTTTCTACCGCTTCCACTACAGCAAAGATGTGCTGCTCTACGCGCTCGCCCATTCGCACCAACTCGTGCACGGTGAGCAAGAACGCGATGTCGTCGGCCTCGATGTTGTCGGCCCATTGCGAGACGGGGTGCGCGCTCAACACCAACGCATCGCTGCGCAATCGGTTGATAATCGGCGAAAGCGACTTGTCGGGAACAATCGACCAGCCCGCCTTCTCCACGCTGGTGAGCCAACCGCGCTGCAGTTGTTCGGCGTTGGGCAACCTGTCGAGATTGATGGCTGGCTGCGAGCCGTTTGCGCTCAACGCAACCCGCAACGTCGAGCCGTGCGCAACTGGAAAGACCACGCTTCCCTCTGGCAACTCGATGCCTTGCGGGCCAACTGGGCTTGGTGAGCGCATCGAAATGATGTCTGGTCGGGTGAGCGCAATAGCAATTGGCAATGTGGATTCGTTGCTGAACTCCATGACGAAAAGCCCGCCATGATCGGGCACTGCATACACGCGCTGCACCGCGTCGCCACCCGGAATGCGAACGCGGGTTTCTACAACCGGCACACCCGCGCGTCGTTGTTGACGAACACCTGGCTCTTTTGCTGGGTCGTGCCAACGGTCGTCGGCCGCAACGTGCCACAGCAACGTGGGCGAACCGTCGTCGAGCGTTACCGAGCCGCGCTCGTTCACAACCGCGCTCCATCCGCCGCCGCGCACACCCAACACGTGTCGTGCCTTGCGCACACTTGCGCTTAAGGAAATGGACGAAATGACGCCGGGCGAATTACTCACCGCTTCAGTATTGCCGATGGGGCAATGCTGCGTTCAGTCGAATTCGCTGCGCGATGAACGGCTCATCAACGAACGCAAGGCCTGCTCGGCTGTTTGCGAACCGTCACACACGGCAGCCACCTGCTCGGCAATTGGCATTTCGACACCGCGGGATCGGGCCAATTGCACAACCGACGACGAGCTTTTTACGCCTTCGGCAACCATGTTCATCGACTGCACGATGTCGGCAATCAATTCGCCTTTGCCAAGGCGCATACCCACCTGCGTGTTGCGGCTCTGTGCAGAGGCGCACGTGGCCATGATGTCGCCCATTCCGGCCAGGCCGGCAAACGTGAGGGCGTTCGCGCCAAGCGCAACACCCAACCGGCTCATCTCGGCAAGGCCGCGTGTCACCAGCGTTGCTTTGGTGTTGTCACCAAAACCAAAACCTTGCGCAATTCCTGCCGCAATCGCAATGACGTTCTTTACGACTCCACCAATTTCGCAACCAACAATGTCGTTGTTGGTATACAAACGAAACGTCGGTCGTGCAATGAGGTCTGCAATTTCTCGTGCGACGCTTTCGTCGGTGCACGCAACAACACTGGCCGCCGGCTGCCCCACCAAAATTTCTCGTGCCAAGTTTGGCCCGCTCAGCGCGGCAATTGGGCTGCCAGGTATAGCTTCTTGCAGCACTTCACTCATGCGCAGAAACGATGCGCTTTCCAAACCTTTCGACAGGCTGATAATTGGCACTCCGGCACGAACATGTCGCTGCACTTCTGTTGCCACTGAGCGAAACCCTTGCGACGGAACCGCCATTGCAACAATGTCTGCCTGGCTGATCAACTTGCCCATGTCGTGCGATGCATGCAACGAACTTGGCAACAGATGCTCGCCAAGGTAGGCCGAGTTGGTGTGTCGCTCGTTTATCTCGTCTGCCAACGTTTGGCGACGCGACCACAATGTTGTGGTGGTGTTCTGGGCAATGAGTGCAGCAACAGTTGTGCCCCACGAGCCCGCGCCAACCACACACACCGTTGTCCCCACGAGTCTCACGCTACGAGATTTGATCGCCCGTAGGCTACGGCCGTGGCTTCTCCCGTTTCCTCATTGCATGGCGGCGCAGTTGTATTGCCCATTAAGGGCTTCACAGACGCCAAGGCCAGGTTGGAGT
>CAINLH010000329.1 GCA_903850275.1 uncultured Acidimicrobium sp. | reverse complement strand
CGGCGACACGCTCAACATCAACCTCGCAAAGCAGCCGTCATCTTTTATCGTCCAGATGGATCGCGAGAGGAAATCTCTAATTCCGAGCTCAATTCGCGCGCAAATGCTTTCGCGGCGGATTTGGAGGAAAAGGGCGTAAAGCGTGGTGATTGTGTGGCCATGATGAGCCGAAATAGCCCGGATTATGTTGTTGCTTGGTACGCGACTCTCAAATTAGGTGCAGCCTTCACGGGGGTTAATTTCACATTCACCGAGAAGGAAATTACCTATCAAATCAGTCATGCCTCTCCGAAGGTGATGATCGTTGAGGATGCCTTCGTAGGCAAGTTCGAAAACATCAAGGATCAACTCGCAGGTATTGCGGCAAAGGTTGTGAGCGACACGGTCGCAGATTCGGTAAGCCCTGACTGGTTGAGATTTTCGGAAGTGTTGTCAACGCACGATCGCACTGAAGTGGACAGGACAGTGTCCGAAGACGACATTGCCATGTTGGTCTATACCAGCGGAACTGAAGCATTCCCTAAGGGCGTAATGATTCCGCATCGCAACTACATCATGTCGACAACGCCCGCATGGTCGTATGCGCTGGACATTCGCATGTCTGACAGATGGTTGTTTCTCATGCCGTTCCACACCATTGCTGGGCTTGGATCAATGACTACGTTGACCCAAATTGGCGCAACGCTAGTTTTGGCCCACACAGTTGATGCGCCTATGGCGGCCCGCGTAATTTCTTCTGACCAAGTGACGATCATGGCCCAAACGCCCACGTTCTATTTGGCAATGATCGCTGTTGAAGGATTTAGCACAATGGATGTCAGTTCGCTTCGTCGCTGCCTTACCTACGGTGGGACTGTGCCTAAGTCGATGATTGACGCATGGTCGGTTGCTGCACCAGAAATTGTGTGGGGAACCTATTGGGGCCAAAGTGAATTGTCTCAATTGGGCTCGGTCGGATGGTTTAAAACTCTTGAAGATATTCCCAATGGTGACCCATCTTGGATTGGCAAGCCTGTTCCACAGCTTGAAATTCGTGTCGTAGATGACGATGGGGTGGACGCAGCGGAAGGCGAGCTCATTTGCCGCTCACCAAGTGTCATGTTGGGCTACTTGAAAGACCCTGAAAAGACTGCAGAGACAGTGAAGGGTGGTTGGCTGCACACAGGCGACCTCGTGCGGATTGATGAAGACGGCAACCTCTTTTTCTTTGACCGCAAAAAAGACATGATCAAAACTGGCGGAATGAACGTGTCATCTGTCGATGTCGAGCGAGTGGTCTACCAATTCCCAGGTGTTCTGGAAGTTGCGGTTGTCGGTGCACCCGACCCGTATTGGTCTGAGGCCGTTACGGCGTGTGTCGTAGTAAAGCCAGGCCAAACAATTGATGCAGACAAAGTCATTGCGTTCTGTAAGGAACATTTGGCATCATTCAAAGTGCCGAAAGCGGTCCACGTCATTGATGCTTTGCCAAAAGATACTCAGGGCAAGATTCTGAAGAGAGAACTTCGCAAGCAATTCAGCAATATGTGAGATTTCTCTTGGGCGCTGTGGGATAAGTCACGGAGCCCTATCTCGTCGTGTTGCTCGACCCCGCAAGTAAGTTTGTGGGGTGAAAAACGATGAGCATCTCCCGCCGTCGCAGTTAGACGAAACCGGAGTCATCGACTCGGGTGGTGTGGACGAAATCTCGGTTATCCCGTGGGGCAGCCTCTTAAAGCGTCGAGTTACGTCGCGCGTGTCAATGACGCATCGCAAGGCAACGCTTGGCGTGTTGCTTGCCAGCGTGTTCACTGTCAGCTTCACCATCACGCTGTTGGTTGTCTCACTCAAGACGGTTGCCGACGACTTGGGCAGCACTGTTTCGATAATGAGCTGGACGATCACAGCACCGTTGCTGGCGTTTGGTGTTGTTGGGCCAGCATTCGGTAAAGCGGGCGACTTGTGGGGACACAAGCGAATGTTTACCTACGGATTGTTTTTTGCGGGTGTGTTTGCGTTGCTCAGTGCGTTTGCGTGGAATGCACCTTCGCTGATCGTGCTGCGCACGTTGTCGGCAGCAGCCGGATCGGCTACTGGCCCGTCGGCAATGGCGTATATCAACAGAATGTTCCGCGCAGATGAGCGCGTTCGGCCGCTTGGGTATTGGAGCTTCGTTACTGCTGGCGCGCCTGTCATTGGAGTGGTTGCAGGTACGCCGCTTGTAGAAATATTCGGTTGGCGGGTGATCTTCCTCGTGCAAGCACCGCTTTGCGTGATCGGTGCACTTGTCTCGAGGCGCCTATTGCCCGACACCGACAGGCAAGACAATGTTCGTTTCGATGTGCTCGGTTCGGCAACGCTTGGCGCGGGTTCTGTGCTGTTGCTGCTCACGATTAACCGCGGCAACTCGTGGGGTTGGACGAGCCCTGCAACGCTCGTCGCAGGCGCCTCTGGCATTGCAGCATTGCTGTGGTTCTACCAAGTGGAGAAGCGGGCGAGTGCGCCGCTGATCCCTGTGAAGTGGCTGCGCACGCGCAACGTGGCGTTCCCCGTTGTTACCCAGGGCCTGATGAACATGGCCTACATGGGCAGCTTCCTGCTGCTTCCACAGATGCTCGAGAATGGTTTGGGTTACACGCCCGGCCACATTGGTTGGCTTGTTATTTCTCGACCGCTGGTATTTAGTTTGATTGCGCCAGCGGCTGGTTTCATTGTTGGCCGAATGGGCGAACGAAATACGGGTATGGCTGGTGCGTTCGCAATTTTGCTTGCGATGATTTTGATGTACAACATTGACATTGGAACAACCGATTGGATGATTGCGCTGAGCCTTGCGCTCACGGGCTTTGGTATGGGTATTGCCGCACCGTCACTTACTGCACTGCTCGCAGCATCGGTAAAGCAAAGCGACATGGGCGTGGCAAGCGCAATGCAGCAGTTGCTTTCTCAGATGGGCGCGGTGCTGGGTGGTGCGCTCATGATCAGCGTGCACGACATCACCGAATCGACGGGCAAGGTTTCTAGTTATTCCTACGGTTTGCTGGTTGGCGTAGTTGCCACAACGTTGGCCATAGGTACTGCCAGTTTGGTGCGTTCGGCCGATCGTTAGG